>DAIOXG010000280.1:0-4151 GCA_036758085.1 Prevotella sp.
TTCGGAATACACTTGAAATTTGGCGATTGAAAGTATTGCATAAACGAATTAAATTCATTTTTGCCAGTAGTTAAATATGTTTTTGACTATAGTTACATTCATTTGTAACTATAGTCAAAACATCTGAAAAAGCAGCATCAGTTCCTTCCGTTGATGTAGAACCGATTATAAATCAACGCTTTCAATCTTCAGCTTTATCATTCCGGCAGGAACACGAACGTCAACTACATCACCGGCTTTCTTGCCGAGAAGAGCTTCGGCGATAGGCGACTTGATACTGATCTTGCCCTCACGCAAGTTTGCTTCGTGCGGACTGACGATAGTGTAGTCCATACTCTTGCCGGCAGCTACGTTGGTGATTCTTACCTTACTGAGCAAGCCTACGCAGTCGCTCTTCAACTTTGACTTGTCGATAACGCGGGCGTTCTCAAGGATACGCTGAAGAAAGCGCGCTCTGCCCATAAGGCGCCCTTGCTCTCGCTTAGCTGCATGATATTCGAAATTCTCGCTCAAGTCCCCCTTGTCACGAGCCTCAGAGATGGCATCTTTAACCTGTGGCAGTTCCACAGTCTCTAAATGGTGAAGTTCTTCGGCAATCTTGTCGAAGCCTTCCTGCGACATATATTCCATAATTTTTTCCTTTCTTTTTTCTTATTTTTTATTGGCTCTCTTTGTCTTGTCGGTTCTATAGTATTTATAGAACTTATATGACAGATGGAGCATATTGTAGTTTCTTTTAATCGGCGTGCAAAGTTAAGCAAAGTTTTCATTATGGACAAAAACGTGAGCTTCTTCTTACCTTAAAGTAGGTATTTATAGATAAAATAAAGAAAAAAAAACATGAAACCTTGGAGTGTTATAAAATAAATTGTATTTTTGCAGAAACTATAAAATATATAGAGTATGAAGAAATTCTATAACATCATATTAGCATTAGGACTTATGACTGCTCCGTTGGCAGTTCATGCTGTGCCGGCTGTTGAGATAATCGAGAATGATTACGATGGACAGAAGGGCGGTATCTCGCTTAGAGTAACAACCGACGGTAATGGACAGACACGTCTGCGTGTTACAAATGCTACAAACCAGACTATATTGATATATGACATTTCCGGTGCACCGATAAAGAAAATAAAGGTAGACGGCGCAGACAAGGTTTATGAACTGAATCTAAGGAAAGGTTGCTATATCGTAAAGGTCGGTAATGTGGTAAGAAAGGTTTCAGTAAGCTGAGAATTCTGCATTTAAGAGTATAAGAATAAAATGCGGCAAGGGTGGAGTAGTATGTACTTATCCTTGTCGCTTTATTGTTTTTGACTATAAAGCATTAACTTTATATGGCATTATCAAATATAGAAAAACATTACAATAAGCATCCCGAAGATTTGCGCCTGCTGCGCAGACATGGTATCGTGGAATTTGAAACCACCATGTATCATTTGCATAGATTTCTGAAACCGGACTCTTTTATCCTCGATATAGGAGCCGGGACAGGGCGTTACACTTCGGCTCTTATGAAAGAGGGATATAAAATAAAAGCTGTAGAACTGGTTCGCCGTAATATAGAAGTTTTTCTGAAGCGGGAACCAACGGCTGATGTTGTGCAAGGCGATGCAAGGAACATGCCGTTTCTGCCGTCAGATTCTGCCGACATAACTCTTCTGCTCGGTCCGCTGTATCATCTCATAGGAGATGAAGAGAAGGTGAAAGCTCTGAAAGAGGCAAAAAGAGTGACGAAGCCCGGCGGACTGATCTTTGTTGCCTATCTTATGAATGAATATAGTATTCTTTCATATTGTTTTGATGAGGACAGGATAGGCGGACTTATGGAAAAAGGACTCGTAGACCGTGATTTCCATATACAGGTTCAAGCCGACGAACTGTATGACTATGTACGCATTGACGACATAAACCGTCTTGACAATGAGGCAGGACTGGAGCGTGTTACAATATTCTCGCCAGACGGGGCTGCCGATTATATGCGCACCCGTTTGAACCGTATGAGTGATGAAACATTTGCCCATTTTATAGAGTATCAGAAGAGCATCTCTGAACGAGCTGACTTGATAGGTGCCGGCAGTCATGTGGTGGATGTGGTTAGAGTGCCAAGACTTGTATAGTCCTGGTCTTATGCTTTCTTTTGAGTGTTAGGCAGGAATCCGGCTATAATTCCGAGCAGCGGAAGGAATGCGCTAACCTGGAAGATGAACTCAATACTCGTCTTGTCGGCAAGCCAACCGAAGAATGCCGAGCCAAGACCACCCAAACCGAACATCAGTCCGAAGAAAATGCCGGCGATGAGTCCAACCTTATCCGGCATGAGGTCGGTGGCATAAACTACTATCGAAGAGAAAGCTGAGGCTATTATAAGTCCGGAGAGAAAACAACAAATGATGGTCCACGTGAGATTGACAAATGGCATGGCAATGGCAAATGGTGCTGCACCGACGATGGAGAACCAGATCACGTATTTTCTTCCGAATCTGTCACCCAACATTCCTCCGGCTACGGTACCTATGGCAAAGGCTGCAAGGAAGATGAATAGGAAAAGCTGAGAGGCAGCTACCGACACGTGGAATTTGTCTATCAAGAAGAAAGTGAAATAACTTGTTATGCACGAAGTATAGAAATATTTCGAGAATACAAGTAGTATAAGTATTGCTAAGGCTCCGTATTTCGCACGATGTGAGATATTTGTGTTCAGTCCTGCTGTGGTTTGTGGATGACTGGCTGCGAAACTCAGTCTTATCTTATACCATGCCCCCAAACGAATCATTATCAGAGCAGCAAGTAAGGCTGCCAGGGCAAACCAAGATATTGAGTGCTGACCGTAAGGTAGGATTATAGCTGCAGCAAGTAGTGGTCCTACGGCAGAACCGCCATTGCCGCCGACTTGAAAAATCGACTGTGCCAAGCTCTTTTTCCCACCCGAGGCGAGTTGAGCCACTCTGGATGCAGTGGGGTGGAACACCGAAGATCCGAATCCCACCACACTTACGGCGATTAGTATTGACAGGTAATGCTCAGAGAAGGCAAGTACGAGCAGACCTACGAGTGTGAAGCACATGCCTACGGAGAGGGCGTAAGGTTGCGGTCGCTTGTCGGCAGCCAGTCCTGTGAATGGCTGCAATATTGAGGAAGTCATTTGGAATACAAGGGTGATAATGCCGATCTGCGCGAACGAGAAGTCAAATTTGTCTTTCAGAATCGGATAGATTGAGGGGATTATCGACTGTATCATATCGTTCAGAAAATGCGAGATGCTGCATATTATGAGCATAGAATATACCGTGCCTTCGGTCATCTGTGGCGTTCCGCTTATTCTTTTTTCTATTGATTTCAGATTCATTTTATTTTAATTTTTATAAATTCTCATTAGCCGATTTGTATATGGTAACTATTGCTTTTCGTCAAGCAACTTTAGAAGTTCACTATTTACGTAGTCATTCTCCTGTACCTTCCTGTCGAGAAGTCCGATGATAGAGTAGTTACATTCACCGCAGATATCAACTCCGATAAGTTTGTTATGGTGCAGAAGTGAGACAACGAGTCTTTTTAGTTCTGGGAGAGTAGTCTTGCCTTGGTCCCAGTTTGTAGCTTCATCGTTGGGTGACAACACGTCTTTGTCGATAGAAACATATATCGGGTTGCAGAAATGAAGATTGTAGAAACGCTGCCATGCCTGACGGTCGTGGAGCTTAGACTCAGGGAAGCATACAATCCGCTGGCAGTATTCATTTGGGATATTGGCGATCAGTTTGTCGGAGGTTCCTACAAGTACTACCTTTTCCACAAATTTGTTAGTGTCGAGCACGCTCTTTACCCAGTCGCCACAAGTAAGGAGCTGGTCAAAAAGCGTTGGCTGCATATCAGGATGATGGTCGAACACTACGATTGAGAATTTCTCGTGTATCTTATCGGTAAAGAACTTTGAAATATAGTGGTAGTTGCCGGAATCTATAAAGTGCAGTCCGTGTGGACTTACATCCTTTATCCGTTGGCGAATTATTTGTGCAGCCTCGCCGTCGCAAAAGCAGTCGGCTCCGCAAATGTCGCTACAATCAATCCATGTGGCATTTACATCTTTATAAAATTTTTCCTCCTTATAGATGTTGGAGAAATTCAGTATCGTAATCTTTTTCAGCATTGTA
>DAIOXG010000281.1:0-4143 GCA_036758085.1 Prevotella sp.
TTGCACGAATTGAAACCGGCAACAGAGGTATCTCTATTGATTTGGCAATCGAACTGGTTGTGCGCTTTGAGACAACCCTTGATTACATATTTTTAGGTCGTGAATAACCTCGAAACTATACCTACGAGGCAATAAAAACTCGCATGAGGAACAGGTACAATTTAGATACAGCCAAAGAAAACCGGCTGCTTGTTCCTTGAAAACTGAATACACAGTCATCGAATACGTTCCTGTTGCCGGTGCGAGAGCATCAGCCACATCAGCGGTACGCCGTGACGTATCGGACAGAGAAACAGAACGACTTTCTTCTATAAATTAAAGCAGTTGTCTCTCTCCCGATGCCAGCGATCAATACTGGCTTGTAAATATTGGGTTGCTCCCAATACGGCCATGAAAGCAACAGGATTAAAGATACTTCTCTACGGAGCTGGCGGAGAACCCGGCAGAGGTTAGATTCCTATGGAACTGATTCGCAATCAGTCGTTCGGTGATTCCCTGAGGGCGTAAGCCCTCTTTCCCAGGGGTGCGTGGCAAATATGGGACACATAGACTTTTGGACTGACTGCCTGATTCCTTTCTGGCAGTCAGTTATTACATACCCAACGAAAGGAGGTCATGGCACATGATGAAAGAAAATTGGGTATATTGCCGTGGTGATATTTATTGCGCCAATCTGGACCCGGTAGTTGGGTCGGAACAAGGCGGCATCCGTCCGGTTATCGTCATTCAGAACGATACCGGTAATAAACACGCTCCCACATTGATTGTGGCAACGGTCACCACCAGAATCCATAAGAAAGCAAATATGCCGACGCACTTTGTTATTTACGACAATCCTGCATTCAAAGAAGCGTCCGTTGTTCAGCTGGAACAGATTCGCACCATTGATAAAAGCAGGATTGATAATTACTTAGGTAAGGTAACGCCCCGTGAAATGGTAGCGATTGAGAAAGCCTTATCCGTCAGTCTGGCAATGGAACAGCTGAAAAAGCGTTCCACAAAACATAAAGCAAAGAGAACGAAGGAGAGAACATAAATGTTTGAAGAAAGAATCGCTGCCATGAATCAGCGCACTGAAGAAGCGATGGCTGCTAACGCAGTTCAGTTTGATAAGAGAACCTATACGGTTGATGAGATTCAGGATATTCTGGGCATCAGCAGAACCAGCGCATACAACCTTGTGAAAAAGAAAGTTTTTCACAGCGTCCGCATTGGCGGCAGCATCAGAATTTCCAAAAAGAGTTTTGATGAGTGGTTGGATCATCAAATGTAAGATTTGTCAAGGGTGTCGTACAACCCAGCGACAAACTTCAAAACATATTGAGAGTTCGATAAAATGTAGCCATGACAAGAAACACATGGCTACATTTTTTACATAGGAGGTTGTACGATGGCGGAAATGAGAAAACGCACGAGTATGTCTGTTCCGGAAATGGGCAGGATGCTCGGTCTTGGTAAAACGGAGTCATACTGGCTCATTAAGAAGAATTACTTCAAAACCATTCTTGTCGGCAACACCATGAGGGTGATGATCGACAGCTTTGAAGAATGGTATGCCAATCAGTTCAAATACCAGAAGGTCGATGGAACCCCTCCCGGCGAGGAACTGAAGAAAACTACATATTCAATGGAGGAGCTTGGACAGCGCCTTGGGCTGAAAGAAGCGACTGCTTACGAACTGGTTGCTAAAGGGCATTTTGATGTGGTCGATGTCCTGGGCAAGCGCAGAGTGACAAAGGAGAGCTTTGAAAGATGGTATGCTTCTCAAACCGATTACCGCACGGTAGAGGATCAGGAACTGGATGCAGATATTATGGCATCCACCTACGGTCTGCCGGAAATGGCAAGAATGCTTGGGGTACATCGTCAGACCATTTACTATATCGTTGCCAATGAAGATTTTGAGCTTATCAAGGTTGGCAGGTATAAGCGAGCTACCAAAGAGAGCTTTGAAAAATGGTATCACAATCAGACCCGCTACCAGTTAGCGGAAGATAGACAGGAAAGGAGCTGATTACATGGCATCTATCGTTAAGAGAAAAAAGAAGTATTCTGTGGTTTATACATACACCGATGAGAACGGCAACAAGCGTCAGAAGTGGGAAACCTTTGAAACGAATGCCGAAGCAAAGAAAAGGAAGTTGCAGGTTGAATATGAGCAGGAGTCCGGAACCTTTATTCCCCCTTCTGCTAAAACCGTCAATGATCTTTTGGATGAGTATATGTCAATCTATGGTGTGAACACCTGGGCGATGTCTACCTATGAAAGCAGAAAGAGCCTGATTGCAAACTATATTCGTCCCCTCATCGGTGATATGAAGCTGGAGGATGTCACGCCGAGAATCATGGACAAGTATTACCGAGATTTGCTTTCTGTCAAAGCGGTTTCTTCTAAGTATGTAAAAGCCCGTACAGAATATCTGACTCCGCATACTGTCCGAGAGGTTCACAAGACATTGCGAAATGCTTTCAATCAAGCGGTCAAGTGGGAATTGATGACCAGAAACCCTGTGGAGCACGCTACGCTGCCGAAAGAAGAACACAAGACCAGGGACATCTGGACAGCAGAAGTGCTCCAGAAGGCTCTGGAAGCCTGTGACGATGATATTCTTCGTCTGGCTATTAACCTTGCCTTCTCCTGTTCCCTGCGAATGGGCGAGCTTCTGGGGCTTACCTGGGACTGTATTGACATTTCCCCTACCAGTATTGAACTTGGTCAGGCAAGCATCTTCGTTGAAAAGGAGTTGCAGAGAGTAAATCGTGAAGCGATGGCAGATCTGGACGGTAAGGACATCATGTTCAAGTTCCCGCCGACCTTCGCCAGTACGCATACCGCATTGGTTCTCAAAACTCCTAAGACCAAAACAAGTGTCCGCAAGGTGTTCTTACCGAAAACCGTAGCGGAAATGTTGGTACAGCGAAAGGCTGACATCGAAGAACTGAAAGACCTTTTCGGTGACGAGTTCGTAGACTTCAATCTGGTTTTCTGTTCTTCCAATGGCAAGCCGATTGAGGGGCAGGTTATCAACCGTGCTTTCAATAAGCTGATTGAGGAGAAGGGACTGCCGAAAGTGGTTTTCCATAGTCTCCGACATTCCAGTATCACTTACAAGCTGAAGCTGAACGGCGGCGATATGAAATCCGTTCAAGGCGATTCCGGTCATGCACAGGTCAAGATGGTAGCGGATGTTTACTCCCATATCATCGACGATGACCGCAGACTGAACGCTGAAAGAATGGAAGCTGCGTTCTACTCAGGCAGACAGGCAACGCCTGAGCCGGTTCAACCAGCCGCAACGGAAAGCTCCGCTGATGATAAAGAACTTCTTCTGAAGCTTCTGCAAAATCCGGAAATGGCAGCACTCCTGAAGTCGCTGGCAAAAACATTATAGTAACTGCAAGGGCAGATCCTTTTACATAGCTACAATAGCTGTAAAAGGGTCTGCCCTTATTTTTTTGTTATGGAGGTCAACGAGTATGGATAGAATCTTTATGGACGAGTATTACGAGCATCTGAGAGCTGACAATATCGAGGCATTTTCCAAGGAAAGGAACGACGAATATGTTGGCAGAGCTGAGGAATACAAAGCAGCAAAGTCGGCATTGCTTGAAGGATTGGGACTTGAGCATTTGTTTGACCATAGCCATGAACTGACTCCGAAAGAGAAAGAAATATGGATGCTGTTCGATAGGGTTGATGTAGCAGAGCTTCTGGCAAGGGATGCTTTTGCCAAGGGTGCTTATATGCTCGGCGCTGAGGATAGAGAGATTATGCTGAAATAAAAAAAGACCTGCTTCGGCGGGTCTAAATTACATAGAATCATTGAGTCTGAAAAAACCTTTGAAATTCTTAATAATGCTGGTTGAAAAATCTATTTTGAAATGATATATTATACAGACTAAGATGGTGTCTAAAGACATCAGCGCCTCCGCACGAGAATGAATAGGATTTTCTATCATTTCGTATCACGAGAAGTTACATAGAGGAATTTGCTTGCACTTGCAACGTCCACCGAAAATCGAAAGCCTTGCTAATTTCGAGCCAATTGGACGGTGTAAAATCCCTATGAAAATGCTTATGAAGCGTAATACCAGATAGGATTTGAAACAGTGAAAAACCTTGTATTTCCAAGGATTTTCTTG
>DAIOXG010000282.1:0-4094 GCA_036758085.1 Prevotella sp.
GCTTTGGTCTATCTTCAGTTCGCCAGTGAACGAGCATGTCAGCGTGAAGTCAACATTCTCTTTGTCGTTCTTGATGGCTACGACCGTAGCCATTTCTTCTACTATACCAGAAAACATATATACTTTGTTTATGTTTATATTGTTTGTACTTGTTGCTTGTTTTTATTGTTGCATTATTTTCATTCGATGTCGAAATCTGCAGGCTTTAGCTTGTAGAAGTCGGGATACACGAGGTCTATGTCCTCTTCCGAAGTGATGCCATACAGTTTGAATACCCAATAGTCGATTTGCCATTCATTTTCTTTTACGAACATTTTGTCAGAATCTGGTTCTCTGTCTTTTGCGAATATTCTATCGTAACATGTCTCTATTTCTGAGAAATATTTATTGTTTTCATCATCTATTTCCGGTAGAGGAAAATTGTTTATGTCTGTTATCAGTACTTTGGGGAATGTTCCTTTGCTCGCCTTGGGAGCGAAGCGGAGAAGGAAAAATGTAGCCAGTCGGCTGTTCAGTATCCCCCATAATGTCTTGAATGAATAGACGTTGTTGTCTTCATTCTTTATTACGTCTATTATTCCAGGGTCGTTGATGTATGTATCTTCAGCGTAGCAAGCCATCAACGGATTGATGATTTCACGAACGAGCAAACGAGGAGAACTGAAATATTTCATATCAACATATGTACCAACGTGTTTGCCATATTTAACGTACACATTGCTTGGAGTACATTTGTATTTTGTTATATTCTCTCCTTTTATTTCAAGTTCGTAACTATCGTTGAGTTTCGTGTCTGAATGCCATCTTTGTTCTTCTTTTATTATTTTGGCTTCTTCTTTGCCAAAGTTTTTCTCAAGATCTTTTAGGCGGTATGGTATATATCCTTGTGATACGTCAAAGAACTCGTTCAGTCGTCTTGGCAACGAGTTGATTTTTGACACAATGCCTTTTTCCTGCTTTGTCAGGTACAGCGCAAGTCCCCAGTTTTGTGAGAATTTATCAATCAGTTCTGATTTGTCAACAACGAGTCTTTTACGTCGTGTCAATTCCGTGAAATAATCCTTTCCCGACGATTTCTTGCCTTCCGTTTCGTCCGAAAGATTGCGCGTGTTTCTATAACCGATATTATTTTGCTGATTTGCTGATTTCTGTAGGGTAATAACAGAGTTGCGAACTGTTGCTGCCTCAAATATTTGAAAATTTGTACAATCCAGCAGTTCCACAATGCTCCAATTGTTGAATATGTCTTTACGATATTCTTTTGCATTGACATTGAATAGCCACGTATTCGGAATGATATACGCCAAATATCCGTTGTCTTTCAGCAACTCTTGTCCTAAGGCTATGAAATAGTAGTATATTTCGTAGTCGGGCATGTGCTCGTACTTTTCTTCCACGGTTTTGCGGTATCCGTCTTTTATGGATACGCCGTAAGGTGGATTGCCTATTATGCAGTCGAAGCCTATGAACTCGCCTTTCTCGTTCAGTGTTTCCGGAAACTCATAACGCCATTCAAATGCTCCCAAATGGGCATAGCGTGTCGAAGCCTCTTCTAATGAAACACGAAGCTTCTCTTCCTGCTTGCGTAAGTCGGAGAGCCGTTTGCTCTCGGCTTCCTCAGGCGGAAAGAGCGAGTTGTCGAGCAAGAGAATGTCGGAGCATACCTTCACCCATTTCTTGTATTTGTCGGTGTCTTTGTCGTAGCCTTCGTTGAGCTTCGATTTTATCATCCAGATGTCGTGCTCAACGATGTGCTTATTCTCTTTCGACGGACTGTTCTTGTAGTGAGCCACATGATTCTTGTAGTCGCCTATGGTGACGTTTGCTCCTCTTAGCACATGGTCAATAGGGGCATCCAATGGGTATTTCATCACCAACGAGTTGCCGCACTTTATGTTTATGTCGATGTTTGGCAGCGTCTGCAGATGGCGCTTGCCGTCGTTGCCCTTTATGTAATAGGCGTTTTTCAGCAGTTCTATCCACAAGCGTAGCTGGCATATCTCTGCACTGTTGGGGTTTATGTCCACACCGAAAAGGCAATTCTCGATGATTGTGCGTTTCTCCTCGAAAAGTGTCTCCTGAACCAATTGGCTCTCGCTGTCGTTCGGGTTGTAGCGCAGCTCGCCGTCGGCATCGGTCACAACCAGTTCGTCGTCCTCTACGTCTACGCGATATTTGAAACGCTTGCCGTCGATGGTCTTCAGCACCTTCAGCTCCCATTTTATGGCTATCAGTTCGTTGAGAGCCGACACGATGAAGTGGCCGCTGCCGACCGCAGGGTCGCAGATGCGTATGTTGTTGATAAGGCTGTTCACCTCGTCGCGTCGCGTCTTGTCGGTAGGGTCGAAGTCTTCGGCGAGCTCGTCGAACGAGGCGTATTGTGTGGCATACGTTTGGTTGTATTTGTCTGTCACGCAGCGGCGCAGCGTCTCGCGGCACAGGTATGACGTGATGTATCCTGGCGTGAAGAACGAGCCGTCCTTGTAGCCGTTTATCTTCTCGAAGATGAGTCCGAGCACCGAAGCGTTTATTATTGTCTTTCCGCTCTCGCCTGTATCTGCACCGAAGTCGTAGCTGTCGAGAAACCTCTTCAGATAGTCGAGTATGTGTATTCTGCCAGTCTGTGTCTTCCCCTTATTGTCCTTCAGACAGGTGTTCTTCATAACAGCCACTTCGCTGTCGCGCAGACTGCTTATAGGGAAGTATTTCTGCTCGATGTCGGTAAGCTCAAAAAGCGAGCTGTTAAGATATGGAACCTCTCCGAATTTGGCTCGCATCTCGTCAGAGCGTTCTGCCTCGGGTATTGCCATCACTTTGCAGAACAGGTAGTGCATCAGTGCAAAGTCGGTGAGTTTGTCGAAGAATGCATATTTTCTCTTGCTTCCGTTGAAGGCTATCAGTTGCGACTCAAGAAGCTTCATGAATAGTGTGCGGTTTATCCACACTATCACCAAGCCGAGAGCTGTCTCAAAACGTGCGTCGATTTCTCTACCCGTTACCTTGTCTGTCGTAATGTCGTAGTCGGCAAGTAGGGCGTATGCTTGTTCGAACACGGAGTAGGCTTGCCGTTTCTTCGCTTCGAGGCGTTGTATTTGGTGCTTTTCGCCACGCTCCTCAAGTCCCATTATGTACAACAATTCGGTATAGAACTTTCTGTTGAGGGTGTTATGGTCTTCAGCAAACGGCAGTTTCTGTAGGTGGATAGGGGAGAACAGCTTGAATAAAGCCTTGAAACGTGGCTTTGCAATGATGTCGGCAGCAGAAGTTTCTTTAGCGATTGTTTCCAAATCGACGAAAGTGAACGAAAGTTTGTCTTTTACAGCCTCTACTTTCGGCCTTATTATCTGGTTGTAGATATACTCTCTCTTCTCGTTTGCCGTGTTCTCCGACGATTTTATCTCGCTTACCAGTTTCCGGTCCTTGCCGAATAGTTCCCAAAACTCGGCTTTCTCGAAAATAAAATATTTGTACCCGTCGGATATGACGAGGTGCTTTATACTTGTGTTTTTCTTTTCGTGTTCTTCAAGTATATAATAAAGTACAAGCTCGAACATGGCTTTCTTTACAAGATTGTCTTTTGTTACCATTTCCGCGCTATTCACTTTCTTGAACTCGAAAAGTACCACATTGCGTCCGATGTTCTTGTCCTTTATGGTAAGGTCGGTTTTTTCCGACGCATTAATCTCGTATGTCGTTGAAGGCCATAAGGTCTGCTCAAGAAACGTTTTAACACGTCCCTTGTTGCTCTCTTCTGGGTCGGTTGGGTTCAGCTCGTTTAGGAGTATCTCGAGCTGGCAACGGAAATTTTCCAGCTCGCCCATGTCGGTGGGTTGTCTCAGATACGACTTCTGTATCGACTGCGATGGAGTCAGTATGTGTTTGCTTTCGTATACCATTGGCGCAAGTTGTATTCTACAATTACAAAGTTACTTAATTTTATCCGACTACAGTGTGTGTGTGTATCCTATTTAACGTGATTTATAAAAAAAAAGGAGACTGCGCCAACATGTGTCGTAATCTCCTGTATATTAAAAAGGGACGCCCAGTGATGTGATGAAACTCCGAGTATACAAGATTTGAGAGCTCTCCGCCTT
>DAIOXG010000283.1:0-4089 GCA_036758085.1 Prevotella sp.
ATTTTCAAACATATCATTGAGCTGACGTGTAACACATGGGTCAATGACTACAGCATTCTCTTCATAGTCGAAATTCAAACTTCTTGAGTTTAGGTTCGCACTGCCTACTGTACAAAACTGTCCATCTACCATAATAATCTTGGTATGATGAAAACCTTCCTCATATATCCATACATCAACGCCTTTTTTCATCAAGCGATGCACGTTGTAGAACACACAGTCGGGAGTTAACGGAATATCGCTATGTGATGATACCATAATCTCGACCTTTACTCCCCTCTCAACAGCTTTTCTTAATGCTTTCTTAAGCGAGGGATTAAGTGTAAGATATGGATTTACCAGCTTTATACTGTCTTTTGCATCGTTTATAGCATCGAGATAGAATTTACGGATTATCTTGTTTGTTACCCTCGGCTCTCGATTTATTATTCCTACAAGTTTTCCATTGGGCGAACTGCAGCCGTCAGCTTTAAGTCCTTTTATATAATCAGCATCATGGTATCCTCTATAGTATTTTGCACCATGTATGTCCTGCCCTGTCACCTTACGCCACATCCTCAGGAATATAGTTTGAAGAGTATTCACCTCTGGACCTTCAATCCTACAGTGCATATCTCGCCACTTTCCTACCTGTTCAGTACCTTTTATATAATAATCCGCCACGTTCATACCTCCCGTATAAGCCATTTTACCATCGATTACAACAATCTTACGATGGTCTCGATGGAACACATGGTTTACCCACGGAAAGCGCAACGGGTCAAATTCATATATTTCGACACCCTTTTCACGCAGTGCCCTCAGATGTCGATGCTTCAGGGGCTTGTTGTTTGAGTCATTTCCAAAACCGTCAAAGAGTGCCCTCACTTCAACACCTTCCTTGGCTTTCTCTGCAAGGATATCAAAGAGTAACGAAGCAATGGAATCGTTTCTGAAATTAAAATACTCCAAATGTACACTACCCCTTGCCTGCCGGATAGCCTTGAACATATCATCGAACTTCTCCTGTCCACTCATTAAAAGCGTAACAGAGTTTCCGCGTGAGAAATTGACACCCTGCTGCCGCATCTGTTCTACAATAAGCGAATCTGCTGTCACTCCGCCATCCGACACATTCTTTGTTTGACTCCTGGCCACAATCACTCCAACCATAACCTGAAGTACAAGAATAGTCAAAAAACGCAGTCGATATGCCTTCAATAAATACATCAATAAAATGCCTATAAATTATTACTAATTAATTTTTTCCACGTATTCTGCTGCAGCATCAGCACAACGCTCTCCATCTACTCCTGCAGAAACTATTCCTCCCGCATATCCTGCACCTTCGCCACAAGGAAAGAGTCCGCGAACTGATACATGCTGTAGCGTTTCTCTTTCTCTCAGAATACGCAACGGAGCCGACGTTCGAGTTTCTACAGCTATAAGCATAGCCTCATTGGTAAGGAATCCATGACTCATACTTCCGAATTTTCGGAATCCCTGTTGCAGCCGCTTACCAACCATTGGAGGTAACCAGAAATGAAGCGGACTTGATATCACTCCCGGTGCATACGATGTTTTCGGCAAATCGTAGCTGAGTTTTGAATTTACAAAATCCGCCATTCTCTGTGCCGGAGCTGTCTGCTTCATATTCCCATTTATCCAGCAATCACGTTCCAGTCTCTCTTGGAAGTGCAACATTCTCATTACATCATCACCATCCACATCCTCCGGACGAACCTCAACGACCATACCGCTATTGGACCATCGTGTACCGCGATTGCTCGGACTCATACCATTCACTACAATCTGCTCCTTGCCGGTGGCTGCCGGTATGACAAAGCCTCCAGGACACATACAGAAGGAATAAACGCCACGTCCGTCTACCTGGGTAACGAAGCTGTATTCTGCAGCAGGAAGATATTTTCCCCTACCCTGTTTTGAATGATACTGAATCTGATCAATTAGCTGTGCCGGATGTTCCAATCTAACACCAACTGCAATTCCTTTTGCCTCCATCTCTATACCAGCCTCATTCAGATAGCGATATACATCGCGTGAAGAGTGACCTGTGGCAAGGATTACCGGACCGAAATATTCTTTCTCTTCTCCAGAGACCAGATTTATCGCCTTTACTCCCTTCACATCTCTGCCATCCATTACGAGCGATGTCATTTTAGTTTGAAAATGAACTTCTCCGCCACATCGCAGTATGGTATTTCGCATTGCCTCGATTACAGCAGGCAACTTGTCTGTACCTATATGCGGATGCGCATCAGCGAGTATTGCGGTTGAGGCTCCGTGCTGACAGAAGACATTGAGGATTTTCTCTATATCTCCTCTCTTTTTGCTTCTCGTATACAGTTTGCCATCCGAATAAGCGCCAGCACCTCCCTCACCAAAGCAATAGTTGCTTTCAGGATCTACACTTTGAGTTTTTGTTATGGCAGAAAGGTCCAACTTTCTGTCCCTTACGTTCTTACCTCTTTCTAAAACGATTGGTTTACAGCCTCTTTCTATTAATTTTAGAGCGGCAAAAAGTCCACCAGGTCCTGCTCCGACTACAATTACCGGTTTCCCGTCAGATACATTTCCATACTCCGTATGTTTATATTCGTCATCTTCAGGAACTTCATTAATATATAGTCTAACCTTAAGATTCACGAACACATTGCGCTGTCTTGCATCAATACTGCGCTTAAGTATTCTGATTCCTTTTATCGTGCGTTCATCGATGGCACATTCATGCGCCAGAAAATCTTTCAACAGACTTTCTGTAGCCGCCACTCTCGGTTCCACACGTATTTGTTGTTCTTTAATCATATTACCATATATAAAACAAAAGCTTCATCGCTATTTGCGGTGAAGCTCTGCATCCTTTTTTTGCGGAAGGTGAGGGATTCAAACCCCCGATACCCTAAAGGGGTATACCGGATTTCGAGTCCAGCGCATTCGATCACTCTGCCAATCTTCCACGTTATCTTTCAAACGCGATGCAAAAGTAATGCCTAATTTTTATTAGCAGACATCATCATCTGCTATAAAATTTACTTTTTATTCGTTACATTAGACTTATATGCCTTGTTCAGACCAGCAATAACCTCGTTAGTAATGTCATAGGCTTTGTCTGCATAAAGGATATTGTCACCTGCCTTACTTATGATAAGGGCATATTTTTTATCCTTGTTATAAGCATTCAGATAATGCTGAATACTATCGCGAAGAGCCTTGTTGAATGTGTTTGTTTCATTTTGGAAATCAGTTCCCAAACGCTGCTGCAAAGCCTGAAGATCGGCACTCTGACGCTGAAGACCCGCCTGCACAGCCTCTGCCTGCTGCTGGGTATATTTATTACTCTGCACGTCTTGCTGAAACTTTGCCGCTGCTGCCTGTAGCGAACGCTGCTTGGCTGCCAAAGTGTTTTCTATATTTTGGCTCTTCTTCTGCAGAATCTGAGAATATTCTTTACAGAACTTATACTGCGACATGATAGAATCCACTTCCACATACGCTATTTTCATAGCACCTGTCTGTGCTGCGGGGGTCTGTTGCTTCTCATCTACTTTCTGTGCTTCTTTGTTACAAGATGTAAATGTCAATGCTGCCAATGACACTACCGACATCATGCGTACTAATTTCTTGTTCATATCTATTTTTTTATATTTTCGTTTATATACTGTCTGCAAAGGTAAGAAGAAAATTTTAACCTGCAAAAATTATACAAGAAAAAAGATTTAACCTATAGAATTCACCGACAGAGGATTTATAACATCAGTTTGCTTCTACATCAACTAAACTTTCATCCAAGACAGGAGCTTTAACACCTTATCTTATATCATATGCTGCGAATTTACTAAAAATACAGTAACGTCAAAATATAGTGCGGCAATTATTTCGCAAGTCATGAACAATTGTGAGAATGTCTAATCTTTCAAACAATCACAATTGTCGGAAACACACAATGGTATGGGTTAATAGTTTTTCACAGACAAAATAGAGAAGTTTCTTGGAGAAGCGCATTTTTAGCATTAACTTTGCACTATAATATATTTCTATCGTTAGAAAAAGAAAATTATTAATTTCATATATATAGATTATGAACAACAG
>DAIOXG010000284.1:0-3169 GCA_036758085.1 Prevotella sp.
ACGGACATTATTTCTGCAAAACCATTAAAATCGTTAATATATGAAGAAAAGGAAACTACTCGTAGCAATGGGACTGGCGGTATGCGCCGGCTGTTTCGCTCAGGATGACATTACGCTCAAACTGAATTCCGGAAACAAATCCTATAAGATAGACGAAGTGAAGTCGATTACATTCGACGGAACCGACCTGAAGGTCAATAAGCTAAATGATGAGGCCGACACGTATCCGTTTGCCGATATCGTGAATATCAGTTTCGATACAGCCACGGGTGTTGACAACCTGGAGATAGCCGGCGGCAAACTCACCATCAGCGTAGAGCCGGGCAGCGACATCATCCGCATTGGCGGATACGATGCCCGAGAGAAATATGACGTCAGCGTGTTCAACCTCGCTGGCGAGAAAGTCATCAGCATCAACGGCTGGAAGGGCGACGGCGTCAGCGTGGCTTCGTTGCCAAAAGGCGTTTACGTGTTAAAGATAAACAATACGACTTTAAAATTCAGAAAGTAAGACTATGAAAAGATATATACTCATGTTGGCTGCAGCCCTTACCGGCACGGCATTGATGGCACAGACCCCTTCCTACAAGATGAAGGTAACACTAAAAGACGGTACGAAACTCACCGCCCTTACCGACGAAGTGGAGGAGATTTCTTTTGACAAGCTCGGCAAGGTGAAGGTAAACCTGTCGGAGAGATACAAAACATCCACATCGCTCGGCGTAAACCTCGACATCGAGGCAAATGCCACTCGTCTGAAGGCAGTTTGCGTTCCTGCATCCCAGACCGTTGCCGACCCGAAGGCTTATATAGAAAATAATGCCGATGTAGACAACGACGGCTCATACAAAAAATCTTGGGACTTCCTCACGCCGGAAACCGACTATGTGGTATACGCCCTGGCATACGATGCCAACGGACTGCCGAGCGAAGTAAACCAGCTGGCGCTGAAAACCGGCAAGGCTGCCGACGACCCGTTCACGGTGGAGGCTACCACAACTGCAACATCGGTGTCTTATAGCGTAACGCCGAAGGGATCGGACTACAAGTATTATACAATCTGTACAGGTCTTGACTACTACCAGGGATGGTGTGATGAAACAGGCAACGACGGTGATGTGTTCAAGCATTTCATTGCCATGTGGAAATACAATGGCTCTATGTACGGAGACTCTTGGGAAAGCGAGATGTGGAACTACGAGTCGTACACGGGTACCACAACTGATGTACAGAAACATCTGATGTGGGATGCCGACCAGGTTATGATTTCTTTCGGAATGTATAAGGACGGCACGCTTGCCACACCGATACAGGTGGATAAATTCAGAACTAAGGCTCCGGAGAAATCCGATATAAAGATAAACCTCACGGTGAAGACAAACGAGTGGAGAAATGTTGTTATCGGAGCAGAGGTATCTAACGACGACACGTACTTGGTAAACGTGCAGCCGGCATCGCTCGTTGGCGACCGCAAGGGAGCTGACCTCCTGAAATGGTTGGTTTACGAGGGTAACACGGATTTGAGCGACTATGCCCAGAGCGGCAGTCAGGATTGGGAGTTCACTCCTTCAAAGGGAGGCGAGAAGTATTATGCCATCGGCTTTGGAATGAAAGACGGTGCTCCGACTACCGACCCCGTGATTATTGAGTTTACCCTTCCTGAAGGCAACTTCTAATGTTGATGTCAACATCTTATAACAATTTAAAGAATACTCAGAAATGAAAAAGATAATAACAATTGCCGTTGCCGCACTCTTCTCTATGGTTTCATTCGCCCAGGAGACGACAGACAAGGCGGACAGAGTGATGAAGATAAAGACTGTCGACGGTGAGTCTACGGCTCTTATGCTCGACAACGTAAAGGATATCACCGTGGAGCAGGTTACTCCGCTCACGATGGATATAGAGGTAAGCAACATTACCGAGACTTCGATGGATATCGATTTCCCTATGCCCGAAGGCTGCAAATATTGGCTGATGTGCATACAGAAAGATGAAATTACCGGTACGCCGGCTGAAGTGCGCAAAACAATAAAGTCGAAATACAACGACGAGTTCAGTGAGTCGAAATTCCTCCGCATACCAAACTTCGAACCGGGCACGAAGTATTATATCTATGCCCTCATGTTCGACCAGGATGGTGTGGCAGCCGGTATCGCTTCAACCTCGGCAACTACACTCGAGAAACAGGTGGCAACAGACGAGTTCTCCATCGGTGTAGACAAGTTCTTCTGATTCCGACTGCGTGCTTATCGTGTGTGGATATGACAGCGACGTAACTACCGATGTGCAGATTATTCCTTACAAGACGCTTGCGGAATAAGGAGCCGAATACCTACCGCGTGTATATTGATTAGGTAGGTTTGGAAAGACCATAAATGCCCGATGGGGCTAATGGATAAATGTGACAGCAGGAGTATCTCTACTCTGCACTTTTGGTGCAGCATTGAGATACTCCTGCTGTTTGGGCTAAACGCTCCAAGTGTTTGGGCTAAACGCTCCTGCTATTTGGTATAAACGCTGCCGGAGTTATATTTGTTCTTGTTACATGAATTACAAAATGGACTTTCAGCCCGTTCCTGGCTAAATCAGGAACTCAAATTCCTAATTCCTCATTCCTCATTCTCCAGTACCCCTCACCACCCCTCACACTTACCCTCACCCTTGAAATGCCGATAAACAGGGGGCTCAGAGGGTATGTGTGAGGGTGTGAGGGTAAAATCACCAAAAAACTTTTTGGTTTTAATTTTCTATTTTTAGTGGTAGAAAGTCCGATACGTCTTCGTATTGTATGATGTCGTTGTTTTTTGCTCCGTTTGGGCTACCCGGCAAATAAAAAACGGATGACACTCAACGAGTTGTCATCCGTTCTGCGTACCCAGAGCCGGGGTCGAACCGGCACGGGTTGCCCCACTGGTGTTTGAGACCAGCGCGTCTACCGATTCCGCCATCTGGGCTTAATTGCGGTGCAAAGGTAGTGCTTTTTTTTATAATACACAAATTTTATGTGGAAAAAACGATGTATATTTATATTCTTGCATTATCTTTGCATAAGATAGGCTGCAGCTCAGCAAAATATTCAAGCAAGCTTGATATTCTGCATTCGCTTTGCACTATCTTTGCATAAGATAGGCTGCAGCTCAGCAAAATATTCAAGCAAGCTTGATAT
>DAIOXG010000284.1:3269-4072 GCA_036758085.1 Prevotella sp.
TCTGCATTCGCTTTGCACTATCTTTGCACATATCTTCTAAAGTACAAAAAAAATACAAATATATATGGCACTGATAAAATCAATAAAAGGACTGACCCCGAAGTGGGGTAGAGACTGCTATTTCAGCGAGAACGCCACTGTTGTGGGCGAGGTTACTATGGGCGATGAGTGTTCTATCTGGTTTAATGCTGTGTTGCGCGGCGATGTGGCACCTATTACTCTCGGCAATAGGGTAAACGTGCAGGACGGCTCCTGTATTCATGTTACGAACAAGATAGGTCCAACTGTTATTGAAGATGATGTAACTATCGGGCATAATGCTACGGTGCATGCCTGTACCATCCGCAAGGGGGCACTGATAGGTATGGGTTCTACGGTGCTCGACAATGCCGAGATTGGTGAGGGGGCCGTCGTTGCTGCCGGGGCTTTGGTGCTTGGCGGGACGAAGGTTGGCGACCATGAGATATGGGGCGGTGTGCCTGCCAAGTTTATAAAGAAGACAAGACCGAACCAGGCTGAGAGCTTTGCCCAGCATTACGTGGAATATTCTAAGTGGTATCTTGAGGAGGACAAATAGTATAGTCTGAAAAAAAGATACTCTTCGGAAAGAAATAATATTTCCTCTATGAATAATATAACCTGTATTATTCATAGGATGACATATAATGTATATTATCAGAAGTTGTTCTTCTTTTTAGACAAAAACCTATATAACCCCCGATGTCGTTTTGCAAGCCTTCGGCTTTTGTATTATGTCAGATGTGTCCTTTCGAGAGCAAGCTCTCTTCCGTCCACATCTGGCA
>DAIOXG010000285.1:0-4070 GCA_036758085.1 Prevotella sp.
AACAGATAATGCAGCTGCGAGATTTCGGATTTAAGGGTAGGGATTTCAGCGGTAAGGCTCTTGACCTTTTCGTTTTTCTCGTCTATGCTCCGCTTTAGTTCGTCTGCCTTCCCATAGATTTGCTCCCGTGAGCTGAAACCAAACTCCCCGATAGTGGCGAGCTGTTCGGAGAGGTAGTTAATGTTAGCGTCGTTCTGATAAGCATAGATGAGCTTGCCGCTGTCCTTTCTCGGCATAAGTCGGAACTGCTTTATCTCGATTGTCATATCCATAATGGCAACGTGGAATTTCTTTTCAACCGTGTTAGCAGTCTTGAACTTTGCACGGACGGCGTTGGTGAACATATCCCTGTCGGCGATACGCTGTTCAAGATTTTTCGGCAAGTAGGCTTCACCGAGAGTTTTCAGACGGACAAAGCGTTCAGCAAACTGCGGTTTAACCGCAACGTGCTTCCCTCGCTTGATTTCATAACCACGCTCCTGCAGCTTCGCAAGCAAATCCTCAAATCCCTCACACGAATACACCAGCCTGTCAATGTCCAGCTTGATTTTCTCACGGACGCCCTCGGACTTAATCGGTCGGTAAGAAGCCGCAATCGTTGTTGCGGTTTTCTGCGCATAGTCGGGAATATGGAGAGTTGTCCCTTCCTCGACAAACGAAACACCTGCCTTTGAGAGTTCGGCTGCCACAAACTGCAGCTTGTCCTCGGAGTAGATTTCAAAGGGGACAAACTCTGCGCCCAGCTTTCGGGAGAGCGTGAAAATCTCCTTGTCACGCTTCTGTATCTCGGAGCGCATAACATCGTTCTGATTTTTGATAAGCTCGATTTCACTTGCCGTCAGCTCGGAGGGATTTTTCTTCTTCAGCTCGTTTATGTGAGCGTTTACCTTTTTAATCTCAGCTACTTGTGCAGCGTGATGTTTGTACTCGTCAACGGTTAAGTGTTCACGGTGAATGTTCTTAACATCACGGCTCAGTTCGTGAGCGTGGAGAATATCAACCATAACGCCACGCTCCTGTTCTTCCCAAGCCGCCCATTCGTTCTGCAATCTGTTCGCCGAGGTGAAACCCTGCTCTTTGAGCGCACCTTTCATAGAAACCTTGACAGACAGACCTCGCTCGACCTTATGGGCTATTGGGATAAAGTCGATGTGTAGGTGCGGCGTAGCTTCATCAAGATGCATAACAGCGTTGAACACTTTGAGGTTAGGATTACGCTTTTCAAACCCTCGCATATAATCGTCCAACATCAACTTTGCTTCTTCCCATTTGCCAGAACCCTGTCCGCAGCTTTCCATATCACCGAACTGAACTACAATCTCATAGTAGGGCTTACCCTTTGAGGATTTTTTCAGATGTTCGTAGTAGTCGGGTATTCTGCGGCTGGATTGAGTTTGCCGAGCATTGTATTCGGCGAGAGCCTGTCTGAAAAGCTCATCATACTTTTCTCTGATGTCCTGTCGGCAATAAGTAATGTTGTCCTGCACCCGTTCGCCGTCCACATTCTTGGCAATGAAAACTCGGTTGTTGTGTTCGATTACCCCCTCGTCTATCCGAAAGGAAATCGAGAGCGTTTTCCCATTTATCTCACTCATAGTTCAGTACCTCCTTTATTCGCCGCCGCACTTTATCTCTGCGGCAGGGCTATTTTTTGATGTTTGATTTTGAGCTATTTTTCCTGCCTCAATCAATAAAGCTATACTCAATAGCCATATTGTTACGCACAGCTCCACAATAAGGCATTGAGTTAGGGGGAAATCCCCTAAGACCCCTTTCGCTTTTCCCAACGGTCAGCGACTTAAACTCCGAAACTCCAAAATGGACTTGCGGCACTTCGGGGAGATAAAATCTCCGACCTCACAAATTTATCTTATCTATCGCCGTACTTTATGAGAGGGCGGCGGTGGTTTAACATTGCTCGGATCGGTGGGTAAATTTTGAGCCGATTGAGATTTATCTATCAGCTCACGGGTATGTAAGGTCTTTTGGAGCAGCTCGTTAAAGTCTTTTACTCCGCTGTCAGCCAAGACCCTGTTGCACGGTATGAGATTGTTCTCGGAGATAAACCGTGCGCCTGCTTCATCATTATCTACACAGGCATAGAGGGCTAAGTCACGCTTCACAAGAGAATTAAGAGTACTCGGTTTAAGACCAGCCATTGATACAAGCAGGCAGTTCCTTAATTTGTTCGGACCTGCAAGCTGTCGGAACGAGAGTAAATCTATTGCGCTTTCAAAGATGTAAGCCTTGTTTGGCTTGCCGATTTTGACAGAGAACACACTATCTGCCGTTCCTGCGGCTACTCCCTTAAACCGCTGATAGGTGCTTGTTCCTTGCAGTTCTGCGCCGACTGTTTTACCGCAGTCGTCTTTGTGAAGAAACACGGCATTGCCTTTTTTGTCTTGATAGAGCAAGCCGCTGTGTGCAAGTTCGCTCACAAGATTGCCGTCTATCTTCCTTGATTGACAAAGGTATGCAAACACCTTGCGCATATTCTCTGCTCGTTCGGGCAAGGTCAGGTTTTTCTTTCCCTGCGGTGCTTCTCCTTCCTGCCGAAAAATTCTTTGCGGTAATTTCATACCCGACAGAGCTTCAACTGCGGATTTGAAATCCATTCCGATTATATCGGTCAGACAGTTAATTGAATTTTTGCCGCCGTGCTTGTCAGCTTGTGAGAAGCAGTACCACTCGTTGGTATCGATGTTGATATAAAGACCGCCGTAACCCTTGATGTGCAGTTCGTCTTTTACCAATTCTGTATCATATCCGCTTTGAATAAAATAATCAGCAAGGCTCGCTTGCCTTGCTTTCTCTACCTGTTCATTTTTTGGGAACACCATCGTTACCTCCTTCATTTGAAAATCCACGGATTTAATCCGTTTCAATAAAATCAACAATTACAAAAAGGAGAAGTTCAATGAAAAGTATTAAGTCAATTGTCAGCGTTCTGCTGACGCTCTGTATGATTTTCTCTATGTCTTTGGCGGCATCCGCAGACACCTCGAAAGTCGAGGTCACACTTGATAACTTGCCTAAGTATTCTGATAGTGCTTATGTTGAGCTGTATAACAATAAGCCGCAGTTCACCAAATCAGAAAAGAGAAACAAGAAAGCATTTGAGAATTACAGCGAACTTGACGCCCTCGGACGGTGCGGCATAGCTTTCGCTAACATCTGCACCGAACTTATGCCCACAGAGGATCGGGGTGCAATCTGAATGGTTAAGCCGTCCGGTTGGCAGACCGTCAAGTATAACGGTTTGGTTGACGGCAACTACTTGTATAACCGCTGTCATCTCATTGGGTTTCAGCTTGCGGGCGAAAACGCAAACGAGAAAAATCTCATCACGGGAACACGTTATCTGAATATTGAGGGTATGCTTTCATTTGAGAACAAGGTTGCTGACTATATTAAGACCAACAAGAAAAACCACGTCCTTTATCGTGTGACTCCTGTGTTTGACGGAGATAATCTTGTCGCTTCAGGTGTTCAGATTGAAGCCTACTCTGTCGAGGATAAAGGCAAGGGCGTATCATTCAATGTGTATTGCTATAATGTTCAGCCGGGCGTAATCATCGACTACTCCAGCGGAAAGAGCAGGCTTGCCGATAACAGTGCTATCAATATATGCCTTAACTATAAGAAGTACGCTCTCAATGTTGGCAAAACGCTGAAGCTGAAAGCTACTGTTGAGCCGGAAGATACAAAGGCAAAAATCACATGGTGCTCCAGTAATCAAAAGGTTGCAAAGGTCAGCTGTAAAGGCGTTGTTACTGCTCTTAAAGCAGGAACAGCTACTATTACGGCAAAGACCGACAATGGATTGAAAGCCACCTGTAAGATAACCGTAAAGAACAATTCGGTTCAGATTACTGCTCCAAGCAGTGGAAAAACCAATTATGCCCTTAATACCAACACTCACAAGTTTCACAAACCGTCCTGCTCAAGCGTAGGAGATATGTCAGCGAAAAATAGGCAGGATGTGACTTGGACGAGAGATGAAGTTATAAGTCACGGTTATGTGCCTTGTAAGCGATGCAATCCGTAAGTGTAATGATGTGATAGAAAAA
>DAIOXG010000286.1:0-4064 GCA_036758085.1 Prevotella sp.
TACATTTATCCACCTGTTTCGAGAAGCCATATACAGAAGCGCGCTTTGAATTATGCATCAAATCATTATGCTTCACATTAATTGCCGTCTTGTTGCCACTGTTTAAAATGGACGACACGTAATCCTCATAAGGAACATTTTTGTCGTGAGTCAGTATTTTCACACATTCCACGACATTCTTGTCAACGCCAGCCTTCAACAATTCGTCTGTCGTAACCTCAGTATCCTCCACCGTATCATGAAGGAAACCGACACATACCTCTGCTGGTGTGTTTCCCATTCCTCCAACAGTCAGAGGATGAAGTATTACGGGTAGTCCTACTTTATCCAATTGTCCCGAATGAGCCTTTACGGCAATGTTCAAGCACAATTCAATCTGCTCTGCCCAATAAGCAGAGCATTGAAAATCCTTTTTTAAGATTTCTTCCATTTCTTGTAAATATTAATCACGAAAATTAGCAAAGTCTTGTTTGTCGGATTTAATCCATTCGTATTACCTCAAGCACATTCCCCAACTGATAAGTAATAACGCCATCAGCATAGGTAGTATCCGTTACCTCCACAACGACAGACATACTGTTCGCTCTGTTACCGACACATAACTTCAATACGTCAAAGCGTCGCAGATAACGTTTCCCATCAGCCTCATCAATATACGTATACTTGCTGAGTGTCGTTTGCTTGAGCACACAACATTCCTCTTTTGTTTCTCCAGAAGCAATAAGTTCAAAATTCTTTTTGTCAACATTCAGAGTCAATACCTTCATACCCGACAAATCAAGCTTCGAAGGTCTCTCCTTCACATTCTGCTCCAGACATTGCAATTGCCTGTTATAAGAATAATAAACAATACTGCCATCCATAATTCTCTGAACGACACTGTCTATAATTTCAAGAGGTACCTGATACCATTCCGTAGCCTCATGCATAATGCCCATATCATCAGCAACTTTGAAACGGAAATTTACTTCTTTGAATACTTGATGAACCAGATCTTCAAACTTCTGTGAATGCATATTCACAATCTTATAAGTGCTTACAATCTCCACCGGAGCCATCAGATAAGTAGGCTCATGCTCTGCATTTGCCACACGCTCCTCCACCCTATTCGTTGAGAAACCTATTTTATACAAGTTTTTTATATTCCGTATCTCGGGCTTGTCGGAAAGGGAACGCAACACATAGACATATCCTGTAACTCTATCCTCGGCCTTTACATCATCCTGGCTGAAAAATTTTGAATCCGTTTCTTCCTGTGTTTCCGTTATAGCATAACCATCACCTACAACATTTTTACGAAGCGTTTGTAGAAGGATATCCGATTCCGTACCATTCTCATAAATACATCTTGTTCTGCCGTCAAGAGAACCATTTGAACCTTTCACTTTCTCGAACACACGAGCCAGATAAACCATCTGACCATCTACAATATAGAAATGCCCTTCCATAATGTTGGTAGTCTTACTGATACGTTTCAGTTGGCGACGCCCAGTTTTCAAATCATTATGCACTTTAAGGAAAAGAGCTTCAAACTGCGGGAAATCATCGCATACCTTTCTTTTAGCCACATAATCTGGCGAAACCTTATGCGCCTCCATAGCAACTTTCATATCAGACGGTATATCGAAAAGCTTAGCCTCCCGATACGACACATCCATTAATGGGTCGCTGAATATTTTTTCCAATTCATCATCAATATCCATAGCTCATTACAATAAATGATAAACGTCATATTGGCGGAGGCTGTCAGAACTTTTTGCACGCAATCCCTTTAGTGTCGCAGCCAACAGTTTTTCCTTCAGACTGCCATCAAAGTTCGGTTCCTCTCCATGCTCCTCCACCCATTTGTTAACTTCGAGCAACTTCTGTGCCATACGGTCATCCGGCGTTGGTGCTTTTGCTTTAGGACGAACATCAGCCAACAACGGGTCTTCAAAAATCTCCAATAATTCTTTTGGCCATTCCATTTTATAAATCAATTTTAAGCTTTTGTCTTATCCGGTTCATACTCCAGTCCCATCATCTTGCGGATTTTCAGGTTCTTGAGCTTTTGGAAGGCAGCAGCCAGTTCCCTTACCTTCGGGTCTGGATCATTAATGTCCGGTCGTCGTCCGTCATGTTGCTCCACCCATTGCTTATACGGTCCTCTGAAGAGTACCACGGCCTGTTCTATACTGATGTCATACTGCTGTTCTGCCAACGTATCCTGTATAATCTTCAGCGTCTGCTTGTCTACTTTCTTGGATAGCATCTCGTAAGCACGTTGGAATGGGTTGATGGTATCTATAAGATTGATGCTCAGCTTGTCGATATTTATCATTCTGTTGGCAAGCGCAATAAGGCGGTTTCCTTCCGATTCCCTCGTGTCCTCAACAGGATTATTAAAATCAATCGGTTCCCCCTTATCGTCCACAATGTTGTTACCTTTCACAATAGTATCAAGCAGGAAGCGTTGGCGCACCTGCTCCACTTCATCGTCATTAAGGTCTGGATATTTCTCTCGAATCACCTTAGGCAACAGCACCTTTGTGATAGTCTCGGCTGTAGTATTTCCGCTGATAGCCTTCACCACCAAATCATCTTGAAGCACACTTGCCTTCAGGTCGTCAAGCTGTTCCTCAACAATCAGTCGTGTCTTCTCGCTCGACAGAGGCTTCAAGCCTTCTACCACCAGCGTCCTTATATCCATCTCATTACGGTCATCGCAGTCCACATCAGCCACTGTCTTGAAATTCCAGCTCGGAGCCATTACCTGTTCCATAAGCAGCGAAGCTGTAATTGCCTTTAGGAAATCATTCACCGCCACCTTTACGTCGGGTTGGTCAGCATCAGGCATACCTATCATATTTATAAACGTTGCCGTCTCCTTGCCCTCGCAGTCTCTTGTGCACCTTCCAATAATCTGCACGACTTCAGTAAGCGAACCTCTCACTCCGATTGTAAGACACTCCTCACACCATTGCCAGTCGAAACCTTCCTTTGCAGTGCCCAAGGCAATGATTATGTCGATATCATCTTTTTTCTTCATCCGCTGCAGATAGCCCTGCACGAGATTACGAGTCTCGGCATGGTCTTCCACGAGGTCGGCAACTTTCAGCAATCTGCCGTCATTTGTCCTTACATGATAAATAGCACCATTATTATAGTCGCGACTCTCCACGGTACCTATCACTTTTATTATCTCGTCTGTCTCGGTATATTTCCCAAGTCCGCTCGAAGCCCTGGAGTTTACGCTCGGAATATGTATAATGGTCTTTTTATGGGTGTCGAGAACTTCGGCGATATGGTCAAGATAACTGCCATGATAGAAATGGTAGCCTAACACGAGATTCTTGAGATAGCGGTAGCCGTTAAGCTGCTGGTAGTAGTTATATGTTACCGGATAGAAACGTGCTTCGTCTTCTGCCCTCAACACGGGGACGCCGTCGCCACGGAAATAGCTGCCAGTCATTGCAACAATATGTCCGGTGGAGTTGTTCATCACCCGGCGCACGATATCACCTAATCCGCTATTCACATCAGCACTGGTATGATGAAACTCGTCTATCGCCAACAGGCAATCGTTAAACTCTTCGTCGTTTATCTCCTTCATTCCATTACGTAGTGTGGCATGAGCACAAACAAGGATTCGCGACGTGTTTTGCTTGAAGAACTCCACAAAGCGTTTTGCCTTGTCGCTCTCGTTCGAGGCATCACAGAGATTGAAGTATGGAGCCACACGCCAGTCGGCAAAGAATCCGAACTTCATCAAATTAGTGTTTTGGAAGGAACGACCGATACTCTTCTCCGGCACAGCAACGACCACTTTCTTTATCCTCTGGTTCTTTAGTTTATCCAGAGCGATAAACATCAAGGCCCGGCTCTTGCCTGATGCTGGCGGAGCTTTTATAAGCAAAAAGCGATGGTTCCTTGCCTCGTATGCCTTGGCTTGCATCTCTCGCATACCGAGCGCATTGGTAGTACTCGATGTGCCTGTTTGCTGATACTTTATATCAACGATATTGTCTTTTGTTTGATTCATCATATCCATATGTTTTATATTTACCTCAACATACAGATAGAAA
>DAIOXG010000287.1:0-4057 GCA_036758085.1 Prevotella sp.
GAAGCCTACGGCAATGGGCTTTCCGCGAAGTTCCGGATTGTCTCTTTGTTCAACAGAAGCAAAGAAGGCATCCATATCTATATGTATTATCTTTCTGACGCTGTTTGTTTCCATAATGAAGATTCCAATGCAAATGTACTATAAAATGGCGGATTATCGACAAGTATTTGCGGATAATGATGATGAATGAGGAATAAAACAGGAAATCGTATTTCTTGTTTGCGTTATTCTTTTCTGATATAAATATTCATTTTAAAACAAAAACATCTTCATTTTTTGCAAAATAAGAATAAAAACAAGTACCTTTGTGGCAAAATTAATAAAAAGAACTTTAGTTTATGAACAAGAAATTCTACAAAATGGCAGTTAAAGCCTTTGCCGTAACGGCTATGCTTCTGTCTACTGCCGCAACTCAGGCTGTGGAGTATTTCCAAAGACTCAGCATGGAGGGCGTGGAACTTATAGGGGCTGTAACATGGGGAAAAGTGGACCAGTTCACTCTCATGCAACCCGGATATTATGAGTTCAGCTACGACAGGAAATTCTCGCCTGACAAGACGGCTCCACTCTTTCAGGCAACACCAATGGGCGGATGCGCTTACCACGACGGCAAGATTTACTCATGCGAATACTCCAAACTTAGCCATAATGTAAAGCCGGTATGGAGAATTTACGATGCCAAGACTTTCAAGCTTCTCTCTGAGCATACGCTGAAAGACAACTGCGAGAGTACGACGACTTGCATCACATACGACCAGACGACTGGTAACCTTTACGGATTGCTCGAGACTTACGACGAGACTTTCCTCGTAAAGATTAATCCTGAGACCGGCGACATGACACGTGTCGGCTCTATGCTCGACCATCTGAGCTACACTAAGTATCTCGCCATTGCATGTAGTCCGACAGGAGCGATTTACTGTACTTATCTAAATAAAGCCACCGACGCTATTTATCTCGGAAAATTCCGTAAGTCTACCGGTCAGGTGTCTATGGTAAGCGGCATCAGCGCCACTAATCTGCTGCCCGGCGACTCTTTCATCAACGGTGCATACGAGCAGGCGATGTTCTTCAACAACGCTACGGGAAAATTGTACTGGATGTTCCAGGGCTCAAGTGCTATGCTTTATAAAGAGGTTACACAGATTTATGAAGTGGACCCTCTTACTGCCGATGCCGTAATGGTGGCTTATACCGAGGATGAGCTACAGGGACCAGGAGCGTTCTTCCTTGAACCGAGTCTTGAAGCTCCGGCTATCATCAGCGACTTTGTCTGGACTCCTGACGAACCGGGCTCTGAGAGCGGAACGGTCAGCTTTACTCTGCCTACAAAAACTTACGGCGATAAAGATCTGACGGGCAGTCTTACGCTTAACGTAATGAACGGCGACGAGGTGTTCTTCAGCGGAGAGGCTACTCCGGGAGAGAAGTTCTCAAAGCATGTGGACAACATGCCTAACAAATGGAATGAACTGAGTATTCAAGTATCTAACAGCGCCGGCGAGGGTCCGAAAGTGAAGCGCTCGTTCTTTGCCGGATACGACACGCCGAAGGCTCCTACAAACGTAAAGCTCGTTGCCGACGGACTGCGCACTACTCTTTCATGGGATGCTCCGACGGAGGGCGTCAACGGATACACTATCAATAATGAAGACCTGACATACAAGGTAGTGAGATATCCTGGAGAGACGACAGTAGCCGAGAATCTGAAGGAATGCTCGTTTAGCGAGGAACATCCCAGCGACATGACCAGATACGTTTATACCGTTACTCCTTATGCCAACAAGAAAGAAGGAAAGGCGGGAATGTCAAACAACCTTATCGTCGGCACTCCTCTTAATGTGCCTTACGGAGGGGAGTTTAACAACGCATACGATATGTATAACTATTATACCATCATCGACAACAACGCTGACGGATATACATGGATGTATGACGACAACACCAACAGGGCATATTACCACTACAGTATGGCGAATGCTGCCGACGACTGGATGATTTCGCCGGCTATCAACTACAAGAAGGGCAAGACCTATGAACTTACCTTCACGGCATACTCTTCGTCTTATTCTTATAAGGAGGACATGGAAGTTACTTTCGGAAAAGACAAGACGATTGATGCACAGAACGAGCTGCTGCTCAATTTGCTGCAATTGCCTACGGTTGACGAGGCTGACGCTCCAAGCTCTTACTCGGCTAAATTTACCGTACCGGAAGACGGCGTGTACTATTTTGCCTTCCATGCCATGTCGGAGAAGTTCCGCGAGTATATCTTCCTTTACAATATCTCGGTCAAGGAGGTTGCAACTGACGGCATCTCGACAATGCCGGCTGGTGCTGACACGGCAATTGCCGTAGACAACGGTGTGCTGTCGGTTTCTTCAAAAACGACAACAAGTATCAAGGTTACTGACTTGGGCGGAAGAACTATAGTCGAAGGCAACGGCAAAAACCTGAGCGCTAAACTTTCAAATGGTATCTATCTTGTCAACATCGGCGGAAAGACTGTCAAGACGGTTGTGAAATAACGATACACTGCATATATATCTATCAGGCTGCATATTCGGTTTTATCCTCGGATATGCAGCCCGTTTTTTTTGAATTATTATATCTCTTTTTTACTATAACAGACTTATATTTCGGGAATTTTATATATATTTGCAAAAAATAAAAACAAGAACTTATATAATCGTATGAAACAAACAAAAATTGTTGCTTCAATCAGCGACCGCAGATGTGGCGTTGACTTTATTCGCCAACTTTTTCTGGCTGGTGTTAACGTGGTGAGAATGAACACGGCTCACGCTACTCCGGAAGGTATCCGTGAGATTATTAAAAATACAAGGAAGGTATCGAAACATATCGGTATCCTTATCGACACTAAAGGACCGGAGGTTAGAACTACCGGTACGGATATTCCTATCCAATACAAGACTGGCGAAAAGGTGAAAATCTACGGACACAATACGGATGAGACTACACACGACAGCATTAACGTATCATACCCGGGATTCGTTAACGACGTGAAGGTTGGCGACGACGTGCTCTTCGACGACGGCGAACTCGACATGAAGGTTGTGGCGAAGGATGGTGATGCTCTCTGTGTTGAGGTGCAGAACGACGGTATGCTCGGTTCTAAAAAGAGCGTTAACGTGCCTGGCGAACATATCGACCTGCCGGCTCTCACCGAAAAGGACAAGAACAATATCCTGCTTGCTATTGATGAGGATATCGACTTCATCGCACACTCTTTCGTACGCAGCAAAGATGACGTGATGGCTGTACAGAAGATTCTCGATGAGCACAACAGCGAGATTAAGATTATCTCTAAGATTGAGAACCAGGAGGGTGTTGACAACATCGACGAGATTATCGAGGCTTCTTATGGTATCATGATTGCTCGTGGCGACCTCGGTATCGAGGTGCCGATAGAGCGTATTCCGGGTATTCAGCGCATGATTATCAAGAAATGTATTCAGGCTAAGAAACCGGTTATCGTTGCTACCCAGATGCTCCATACGATGATAAACAACCCGCGTCCTACACGTGCTGAGGTTACGGATATCGCCAACGCTATCTATTATCGCACAGATGCCTTGATGCTTAGTGGCGAGACGGCTTCGGGCAAATATCCTGTGGAGGCTGTCAAGACCATGGCGGCTATCGCTGAACAGGCTGAGAAGGACAAGATGCGCGAGAATGACATTCCTGTGCCATTGAGCGAGAACTGTAATGTTAGCGAGTTCCTCTCTAAACAGGCTATCGAGGCTACGGAAAGGCTTGGAGTTCGTGGTATCATTACCGACAGCGTTAACGGACGTACGGCGCGCAACCTCGCTGCTTTCCGCGGTCCTAACCCTGTGCTCGCCATCTGTGTTAAGGAGCGCACTCAGCGTTTGCTTGCACTGAGCTACGGTGTTATCCCGGTTTATCAACATGAGAAACTGCAACCGCAAGACCAGTTTGTGGCTGCTCTCAGAATGTTGCGACAGAAGGGCTATCTGAGCATGGACGACAAGATTGCTTACCTCAGCGGAAGCTTCGGCCGTGGCGGGGG
>DAIOXG010000288.1:0-4021 GCA_036758085.1 Prevotella sp.
GCCCGGGGCTTCGTGTGCAAAAATCGGGGTTCAAACGGGGTATTAAACTATAAAACTTTTAGGACGGCGCGAACCGTCCTTTTTTTCTTGTCCTGCGGAGGTGAAATCATGGCAAAGGACGGCACAAACAGAGGCGGCAGACGGGTACGCGCCGGAGATAAACCCGCTCCTGCCGCAGAAAAAAAGCAAAAAGGACTTCCGGTGAAAATCATAAGCAACGACATACCTGCGTTCGATACAGCCGAGCTTGAAGCGGTCGACCTGCCGGAGGGCGCTGTGCTTAACGGCTCGGATATGCCGAAGCCAAGCGACTATCTCTCGGCTCGGCAGAAGAACGGAGTTCCCCTCGGCGCTGACGATATATACCGAGAAACCTGGCTGTGGCTTAAGCAAAGGAACTGCGAGAACCTTGTAAACAAGCGGCTGATTGAAGCCTATGCGCAGGCATACGCAAGATACATTCAATGCGAGGAAGCAATCAGTACTTACGGCTTGCTCGGCAAGCACCCGACCACGGGCGGCGTTATTGCTTCGCCGTTCGTGCAGATGTCGCAGCAGTTTCAGAAGAACGCAAATCTCATCTGGTATGAAATTTACGGAATAGTCAAGGAGAACTGCACCGAACCTGTCGGCGATGATTTGAACGACGCTATGGAACGCCTGCTTCGTTCAAGGAAAGGATAACGCTATGTCAAAGGACACAATAGATTTTTTTAGAGAACTAAAAGGCAGCCGTCCGAACCTTACAGTTCAGCAATACCGGACCATCAAGGGGCAGGCTGTAAAAGGCAATATTGCGGACGCCCGAAAAGGTCTGCATAAGGTCCTGAAAAGGAGGAACGTCAGATGAATACTACCAGTGAAATGCAGCTTGTCCAGATAGACAAGCTGATACCGTATGTCAACAATGCCCGGACGCATTCGCCGGAACAGCTGAACAAGCTGCGTTCCTCGCTTCGTGAGTTCGGATTTATAAATCCCGTTATCATCGACAGAAATTTCAACGTCATAGCAGGTCATGGAAGAATTCTCGCTGCGAAAGCCGAGAATATCTCTGAAGTACCCTGTGTATTCGTGGATTATCTAACACCTGCCCAGAAGAAAGCGTACATAATCGCAGACAACCGAATGGCTCTTGACGCGGGCTGGGACGAGGAAATGCTGAAAGTTGAAATCGAAGCATTGCAGGCTGACGATTTCGACCTCGGTCTGACTGGTTTTGATGAAAAGGAACTCGCGGGATTTTTCGATACTGATGAAGATGCAAAAGAAGATGATTTCGATGTTGATGGTGAATTGGAAAAACCTTGCATTACAAAACCCGGCGACCTCTGGCTGCTCGGAAATCACAGACTTGTCTGCGGCGACAGTACAAAGCAGGAAACCTACGAACTCCTTATGAACGGAAAGCAGGCAAATCTTGTGGTTACCGACCCGCCGTACAATGTGAATTATGAGGGTTCGGCGGGAAAAATCAAGAACGACAATCTTGAAAATGAGAAATTCTATCAGTTTCTGCTTGACGCTTTCACCTGCATGGAGAAAGCAATGGCGAACGACGCAAGCATCTATGTTTTCCATGCAGATACAGAGGGCTTGAATTTCCGCAAAGCGTTTGCTGATGCGGGGTTCTACCTTTCCGGAACGTGTATCTGGAAAAAACAGTCGCTTGTTCTCGGGCGCTCGCCGTATCAGTGGCAGCACGAGCCTTGCTTGTTCGGTTGGAAGAAGAACGGCAAGCATCAGTGGTACTCCGACCGCAAGCAGACCACGATTTGGGAGTTTGACAAGCCGAAGAAAAACGGCGACCACCCCACAATGAAGCCGATACCGCTCATCGCATATCCGATAAAGAATTCAAGTATGAGCAACTGCATAGTTCTCGACCCTTTCGGCGGCTCCGGTAGTACGCTTATCGCCTGCGAACAGACAAACCGTATCTGTCATACCATCGAGCTTGATGAAAAATTCTGCGATGTTATCGTGAAACGGTATATTGAGCAGGTCGGTTCTGCGGAGAATGTGTCTGTGGTTCGTAACGGAAAGACGATATCCTATTCCGAACTGGAGGTCACCGATGAAGAATGAACTCACGCTCGGCAGCCTTTTTGACGGCAGCGGCGGTTTCCCGCTCGGAGGAATGCTTGCGGGAATTACTCCGCTGTGGGCTTCGGAAATCGAACCGTTCGCTGTCCGGGTAACAACGAAAAGGCTGCCGCAGATGAAGCACTACGGAGATGTGTCCTCGCTGAATGGCGCAGATTTGCCGCCCGTGGATATAATCACATTCGGCAGTCCGTGCCAGGACATGAGCATTGCCGGAAAACGCAGCGGTCTTGACGGTTCGCGGTCGAGCCTGTTCTATGAAGCGGTAAGAATTATAAAAGAAATGAGGTGCGCTACCAATGGCAAATATCCAAGGTTCTGCGTGTGGGAAAATGTCCCCGGAGCGTTCTCGTCTAACAAGGGCGAGGACTTCCGGTGCGTCCTTGAAAGCCTGTGCAGGGTCAGGGACGAAACCGTTTCTGTTCCTCGACATGAGAAATGGTCAGCCGCAGGCAACATCGTGGCAGACGGTTTCTCAATCGCCTGGCGAGTGCTTGACGCGCAATACTGGGGAGTACCCCAGAGAAGAAAACGCATCTTCCTTGTCACAGATTTTGATAGCGAATGCGCCGGAAAAATACTGCTTGAGTCCGAGGGCTTGTCGGGGTATTCTGCAGAGGGCTTCAAAACGTGGCAAAGAACTGCCGCCGCTGCTGAAAGCAGCTCTGGAACGGCAGGCGCAGTCTGCTTGAACGACCAGGGTGGAAAGTCCATAGAAATATCGCACGATATAACCGCAACTCTTCGTGCGGAAACACACGGTCACCCGCCCTGCGTGATGGAATCCGCAGCAGGGTTCTGCACGGAACACTCGGCAAAAGCGAGAGGTATCGGCTATGAAGATGAAACTTCGCCTACCCTCCGTGCAGGGACTGTTCCTGCGACTGTCTATGAAAATCACTCGCAGGACACTCGCTACACCGAATTGCACGGCGTTGCTCCAACGGTTTCTTCAACCTACGGGACAGGCGGGAATAATCAGCCGTTTGTCGTGGAAGATACTCGCTGTTTTGATGTTCGTTTCACATCTGACGGCACGAAAAACGCACGGCAGAACTGCTATGAAACGGATACATCACGGACGATAGATACGGGCGGTAATTCTCCCGATTCAAACCAAGGCGGTGTGGCAGTCGTAGCCGTACAGGGTTCGATGATAGGCAGAGCCGATAAGAATGGTCCGCAAGGCAGCGGTGTAAACGAGGACATTTCGTTCACTCTGAACACCACCGATCGCCATGCTGTCGCATTTTCGCAGGACAGCTACACGAAGTACAGCGAAAACGATAAATGCGGTGCGCTTCGAGCCGCAGGTGGAATGTACGGAGGAGGTTCTGAAACTCTTGTGTACAGAGCAAGAATTCCTACCATACCGAAGCCGAGGAAAACCTCGCAAATACGCTCGTTGCAAGCGATTACAAAGACCCGCCTACCGTGAATTCTCCGGAATACATAGTCCGCAGGCTTACTCCAACGGAGTGCGCCCGTTTGCAGGGATTTCCCGACTAGTGGTGCGCAGATCTCGGAACGGACGAGCCTACAGATGAAGAATTGACGTTCTGGAAAGATGTGTTTGAAACTCATCGCAAAATTGTTGGCGGCGCAGTCAAGCCGAAGTCCGAAAAGCAGATTTGTACATGGCTGAAAAATCCCCACAGCGACTCTGCCGAGTACAAGCTGTGGGGAAATGGTGTTGCTCTGCCGTGTGTTTACTTTGTGCTTTCGGGGATTGCATGGGTCAGTTCTTGCTCGAATTAGCGTTGCCCGGCTCATCGCCAAGCACGATTTTTCCGTGCTTTTCTTCAAACTTTTCTATACACTCACGAATCAGAACGATGATTTGCCCATTTGCGGAACGAGCCTCATAATCGGCAACGTAATGTAGTTTGTCGAGCATTTCATCGTCAATTCTGAT
>DAIOXG010000289.1:0-4003 GCA_036758085.1 Prevotella sp.
TACACACGTAGCATTATTATCGTATAAGGCTCTCTGTTATCCCGAACTGGGGTAATAATGGCAAGTATGTATGCATTATAGTAATCAAAAGTAATAGTTCTGCCCCGGGCGTGTAGGCATGGAAATGAGGGAATATAAATCAGAAAGTTTAGTAAAATTATTAATGAAGAATGCGGATTACCTTTTTTAAGAGAAAGAGTAATCCGCATTCTTTATGATTTATAAAACACTAATTATGCATTATAAATTATGCATTATGCATACGAGTGCATTCCCGAGAGGAAATAGTTAACTCCGAAATAGGTCATGAGGATGGAGAGAAAGGCGAGAACCATGAAGATATGGAAGTACTTGGGCTTCCGGAGCAAAGGCAGAGAGCTGCCGTGAACGCCAATGGCGTAAATCATAAACGTGATGAGAGCCCATGTCTCCTTGGCGTCCCAACTCCAGTAAGTACCCCAACTCACGTTCGCCCATATCGCTCCGACAAAGATTCCGATGCCGAGCGTTGTGAGGGCAGGGTAGAGGAAGATGATAGAGAGCAGACGCAGACTGTCCGTCTGTCGGTCTACGACGTTCCTGTCTTTCCTGTTGCCAAAACCCGCCAGAAGATTAATCAGCAAAGCCGTAACGCCACAGATAAACGTGATCGAGAGCAAGGCAAACCCCATCATTATTATCGACACGTGGATGCTGAGCAACGGAGAGTTCAGCACGGGCATCAGATGACTAATCTCCGGATCCATCAGGTTGATGTGGGAGACGAGCAAGAAGAAGCCCGACATGAGGAAGGCGAAGGTGAGGATGATGTGGAAACGGAGGTAGGCTACCAGAGCCAGCAGCATCACGAGCCATGCCACGAAGAGCATCGTCTCGTAGCCGTTGCCGAGAGGCACCTTGTCGCGGATAATCCAGCGCAGAACCTCGCATAGGGTGAGTGCCGTGAACGAGAGCACCATTACCGCCAGCGCAGACCGGTCAAACCATTTTCCGGAAGAAATCCTGTAAATCAGGGAGCTGCTGGCGTTCAGTCTTCTCCTTCCGTCAGCCTCGCTCGTCAGCCGGTAGATTGTCAGCAGCAGAGTGAGGACCCCCATAGTGAGATTGAGCATGAAGAGGATGGTGGCAAAGGGGACAGCGTTGTACAGTCTCTCTGCCCGGACTTGAGCGTCGGAGGGCAGCGATGTTCCGGCGTTCTTCCTCTGATATTTCAGCAGTTTGTCGAGTGTCTCGTTTATGTTCCACGAGTTAGCCGTTACGGCATCCTTGTAGAGAAGCGAGAAAACGTTCTGGATAAACGTAGCCTCCTGTGCTCCGACATAGGCAGGGAGCTTGTCGACAGGCGAGTTCCATGTAGTAGAGCCGTTTTCCGTTGTAGGGAAAATCTTCACGGACGAGCCGTGGCGCAGTTCCATAACGAGCTGAATCCTCCCGTCGACATCAGCTGCCTGCTTATGGAATTTGTCAGAATTGCCGTTGTAGAATTCCTCCACATAGGGTCCGATAATATATCCGCCCATGTCGGAGTTGAAGAAAGTATTCACAGAGCAGTAGTCGGGCAACTGCAGCGCATCCTTCATCGGTCCGCCCTTAACCCTCAGAATCGGCTCGTTGCACCATTCGTCGCCCCAGAAGATAAATCCCGTGAGCACCTGTTCTGCCGTAAGCCCCTTGTACGACGCCTTGCCGTAGAGCTTTTTCGTGAAGTCGATGGCAAAAGTCTGTAGCGGACAGACCCTGTTGTTGTATAGAATATAGAGTTCGCCGAATTTCTCTGCCGTCTCCTTGGGCAGGACGGTGGCTGCCGCAGCCTTGTCGGGCAGACAGCAGAACATGGCAACGGAAATGATGGCTATTGTGGCAACTCTTGACATTGCCGCCCGGCGCAGCAGACTCCTGTATGGTCCCCTCTTTGCCACGAGCATCCACACGAGCGAGAAGAAGAGCAGGGCGTAGCCGGTGTAGGTAACGGGAATGCCGTAGGGGTCGGAGCTGACGGAGAGGATGCTGCCCTGTAGGTCCTCGTCGTACGACGACTGATAGAAGCGGAAGGAGCGGTATTCGAAAATCTTGTTCATGGAGACACGTGCTGCTTCCCTTTGGTTCCCATTGCTGATGGTAAATTCAGAGACATAGTCGGATTCAGCCTTCGTACCGTCGTGGTAGTCGATGTTGAAATTCTGGAGCGTGATGCTGAAGGGCAGTTTCTCTTCGGCTGTGGAGTTGTCGCCGCTCTGAACGATCATCGTATTCGTTGGTGTCGCCATGCGCAGATGTACGATTCCGCTTTTAGAAGATACATGTGTGAGCAGAGCACCGGCGAGGATAACCACAAACGAGAGGTGGAGAGCAACAAGCGAGAACTTCTTCACCTTCCGTTTGATGAAATACCATATTGCCGTGGCGGTAAGAACAGCCCAGAGGAGCGAGAACCACCACGAGCCGTAGAAATAAGAATGTGCAAAGTCTGTGCCGTAGAATTTCTCCACTATCGTGGCAACAGCCATTGCAATGATTGTTAGAATATAAATAATGAGTAAATAGCGTTTCATATAAAAAAAATAGAAGCCCCCCTCAATCCCCCCAAGGGGGGAAGAGCTGCTGACCGTAAGCTGCTTGTTGAGCAACGTCTCTCCCCCTTGGGGGAGTTGGAGGGGGCAGGACTGTCTTAGATAGACCTCAGGAACATAACCACAGCGTCGCGGTCAGTCTTCTTCAGGTTGTAGAATTTGAGGGCAGACTCGTAAGAGTGCGACTTCTTGCTGTAGGCGTGCCACATGATAGCCTCGATTTCGTTGCGGGCGCGGCAGTCGTGCATGCGCTCCACACCGCTACCGTTGACACTTGCCAGTCCGCGACCCCACAGTGGAGTGGTGCGGCACCAAGAACCATGGATGTCGTTGATCATGTAGAGCTTGTGCTGCAACATGTCAGTATAAGGATAGATGGTCTGGTTAGCATAGCGCGGCAATTTCTTGTCGGCAATCATGTTAGGAGTCCAGTAGTTGTCGTCGCCGGTCTTCCATGACGGACGGTGGCAGTTGGCACATCCGATCTCCATGAAGATCTTCTTGCCCTGCTGCACGCGAGCATCGTTCAGGTTGCGGGCGCGAGGGATAGAAAGACCTCTGTGCCAAACCATGAACTCATAGAAGTGTTCAGCCGACATCTCAGGCTGGAAGTTGTGCCATTGGTTGTCAAACTGGTTGGTGTTTGGCGAGAGCAGACCCTGAACCTTCTCGCTGATTTCATCGTCGGTAGAAGCCCAGAACGGTGAAGTAGGATCCTTCTTGATGTTCTCGATAACCTCCTTGTCGTGGGCCATTGCTGTAGCCCAGGCATCGGTGGTGTAGAGCTTCGGACGGTCAGGACGTGTAACGTTGGTGATGTTCCAGATGGCGTTGGCACCAGGACCGTCTTGCAGTGTGGCACGAGTCATGGCATAGGTGAAACGCTTCACCATCTTCTTGCCCGGAGTTCCGTCGGCATAGACGCCGGCACCGACAGTGGCAGTATAGTATGCGCCGTCGGCGAAGTCGTCCTTGTTAGCATCCCAGAAATTCGGGTTGATGTATTCTGTAACGTCGGCTACCTTAGCAATGTTCTTGTAGTAGTTAGCCTCAGAAGCATACTGCGCCTTGATTTCAGATTCAGGGATGGCGTCGAGCAATCCGGTACCGATTACGCCGATAGTAGACTCCAGTCGGCAGGCAACAGCCTTGTTTCCTGTTTCGTAAGGAGTAGGACTGGTGCGGAAGGCACTCTGCGGGATTTTTATATCCGGATAGATGAGCGAGAATTTCTCGCCGTCAGGGAAGTGCATAGGCAGTCCGCTCTCCATTGCCGTAACGGTCTTCCACTGCAGGTCGATCTGATTCTCGTCGATAGGAGCCTTGAAAGGAGCCTGAGCCTGAGTCTGCGGCATTCCGGTAACCTCGGCTACGTAGCCGCCGTCGTTGCTGTTGGCACCGTCGTTGGGGTGGTAGACAACGAGCAGGTAGCC
>DAIOXG010000290.1:0-3987 GCA_036758085.1 Prevotella sp.
AAAAAAAACTTTTTCGGATTTATTTCGTGTTTGTGTGCTAAAAATCTGTTGTTATTATAATTTCGTTAGAGCGATTTATTCTTCGCTTTTTAGAATCTTTGCCAATCCTCCTTCGCTCGTTTCTTTATAGAGCGACGGTATGTCATGTCCTGTCCTTTTCATTACCTCAACTACTCTGTCGAATGATACACGGTGGGTTCCGTCTGAGTATGCTGCATAGAGGTTTGCATCAAGGGCTCTTGTTGCGGCAAAGGCATTTCGCTCGATGCACGGAATTTGTACGAGACCGCATACTGGGTCGCATGTCATGCCGAGATGATGCTCCAGTCCCATTTCTGCTGCATATTCTATCTGCGACGGACTACCGCCGTATAACTGGCACGCTGCTGCTGATGCCATGGCGCAGGCTACTCCTACTTCTCCCTGACATCCTACGTCGGCTCCTGAAATTGAGGCGTTTGTCTTTACGATATTTCCCACTAATCCTGCTGTCGCAAGTGCGTGAAGAATTTGCATCTCGTTGAATTCATGTCCTTTGGAGATATGATACAGTACTGCTGGTAGGACTCCGCAGGCACCACAGGTCGGTGCTGTAACAATTGTTCCGCCAGAGGCATTTTCTTCGCTTACTGCCAAGGCATAGGCATATACTAAACCTCTTGTCTGCAAGGACTGTTTGTAGCCTGTTGCCTTGATATAGTATGTGGGCGCTTTGCGGGGTAGGTTTAATGGTCCTGGAAGTCGGCCTTCATGTTTGATTCCTCTTTCTACAGATTGTTTCATCGTCTGCCATACAACATCCAGATAGTCCCACAAATCTTCGTTTTCGCATAATTGAACGTATTCCCAGTAGTTCCTTCCTGTTTTGTTACACCAGTTCATGATGTCTGTCATCGTGTTCTTCTCATAAACTTCTTCTGTATCAAACATGTCGGCAACGGCTTTTCCTTCGGAGAGGGCTCCTCCGCCGATACTGTACACTGTCCATTCGTTTATCAGTTTTCCGTCTGTGTCGTAACAGCAGAATTTCATTCCGTTGGGATGAAACGGAAGGAATATGTCGGGACGCCATATTATCTTTACTTCAGCCTGTGGCTCGAGAACTTCTTTTATTGCAATATCTGTCATGTGGCCTTTTCCCGTTGCCGCAAGACTTCCGTATAGTGTTACTTCAAAGTTCTTGGCGTTCCTGTTTTTGTCCAGAAATATCTTGGCTGCTTTCTGTGGACCCATTGTATGGCTACTTGATGGTCCTTTGCCTACTTTATACAGTTCTTTTAGAGATTTCATTGTTTGATGCTTTTTTGTTTTGCAAATTTAAGTCAAAATGGGTGTATAACAAAATATAGTGGAATAATTATTTTAGGGATTATATTTTTCCCGTACCTTTGCATTAGACATAGTCTATTGTTTACTTAATTTTATGGTTCTTGGTTTTATGAAAACGTATAATGTAACACTTGATTATATTCGGGCAGTGCTTATGGCACTGGTTATTTTGGTTCATATCGTTAATTTCGGGTTTTTGTATCCTGAAATAAAATATTCGATACTTGCTTTCTTTATGCCGGCGTTTCTTATTCTGACCGGATTTCTTGTCAATGTTGAAAAGTCGCCGAAGGATTTCTTTCTTTATATCATTAGGCTTGTCTTGCCTTATGTGATAATGTCGATGGGGTTCATGACTTTATCCTTGTTCTTGCCGGTAAGGGGTGGAATAGCTGAGATGAATATGCAAACGGTTACTAAGGTGCTGCTTGTTACCTCTATTGGTCCTTACTGGTTCTTCCGCGTTATGATTATATGTGGTATTCTTTATTATCTCTCGTTTAGGATATTCTGTAAGTTCGGACTTGTGGCTAAGCTTTCTGCCTTTGCTTCGTTCTTGATTATCTTTTCAAATCTTACTCCGTCTTTGGGACTGACGAGTGCCGTGTATTATTTTATCGGAGCTGCATTGAAGTATAGTGTGAAGGATATAAACAGGATTATTCCTCATAGTTTTTGGCCCGTAGTGCCTTTTGCCTTGCTTATTGGTAATGACAATTTCCATGATTGGGGGTGTATCGCTGTGCCGGTATGTTGTTTTTGCTTCTTTTGTTTTATTGCGCGTCTTTCTGATTTCTTTTCAGGGAAGTTTGCACTTTTGATGAAGTATATAGGGAAGAACACATTGCCTATTTATATTTTTCATCCTATTTTCACGATGGCAGCGAAGTTCGTATTGCCTTTCTTCTCTTTTGACGGAACAGGGCTGCTTCATACTGCGTTTACCATTATTATCGGTTTGTTGGGCAGTATTGGCATTGCATATATTATGGATCGTGTCCATTTGTCATATATTTTCGGAAAAAAAAGGATTTTGAGGTAGGAGTATAAATAAATTTCATTATATTTGCCACATGATAAACTATAATGCTTTATCGAGGTTCTGTGTATGGATTAGCCGGATAGGCTGCTGTCGGGGATTCGGAATACAGTCGCCGTGGGCATATAGCTTTGTGCGCTATGTAATAAACGAGCATTATCCGTATTATGCTTACAGCAGATTGAGACGAGTCTTTCCTCACTCTTCTGTTTCCGAACGGAAAATGGGGGAGTTGTATCTCAGACTTGTAAATTTCCTGCAGCCGTCAAAGGTATTTCTCCTCTTTTCGCCGGATGATAGGCATATAGCTTTTCGGAGGGAATATATTCATTCCGGATGTAGCAGGTGTGATTGCGCTGAAATGGAAAAGAATGATGTCCTTTTGTCAAGGGATATTCTCCGACCGGTGGTTGTATGCTGTGCTTCTTCTCGAGTGTCGCCAGATATGATAATGTATATGGTGGAAAAGCTTCGCAAAGGAGATGTTGTCCTTATTGAGGATATTAAGGAGTGTAAGGCTTCGCGGATGATGTGGAGAGAATTGAGTAAGAGAATGGAGGGGGCTTTGATGTTTGACTTGTATTATTGTGGCATTATTTATATTGATGCCGACAGGTATATGCAGCATTTCAAGATTAATTTCTGATTGTGTGATTAGTGTTAAACTTTAAAATATCGAAACTATGGCAATTACAAAGGTTTATACAAAGACTGGCGACAAGGGAATGACCAGTTTGATTGGTGGCGTGAGGGTGCCAAAGACTCATCCGCGTATTGAGGCTTATGGGACGATCGACGAACTGAGTTCGCAGCTCGGACTGCTGGCTTCGTTTATGAAAGACGGTGACGACAAGAACCTTATCGTGCGCATTCAGCGCAACCTCTTCACTATCAGCTCATATCTTGCTACCGACAAGACGCAGACGGAGGTTGCCCCCTCGTTTACGCTGAATAGTGATGAAGTGAAGATTCTTGAGAGCGAGATTGACCACTTGTTGGGAAGTTTACCGCAGCAAACGGCTTTTATCTTGCCGGGAGGATGCCATGAAGGGGCGCTTGCACATGTCTGCCGCACGGTGTGCCGTAGGGCAGAGAGACGTATCTTCCTGCTTGCCGAGAAAACGGAGATTGATCCGGAAGTACTGGAATATATCAACCGCTTGTCGGATTATCTGTATGTACTTGCACGCAAATTAAACTTTAATAACGGTGTGCGCGAAAAAATATGGAAGAAAAACTTGTAAATTAGAAAAAATATATTATTTTTGCGGCTAATTTAAAAGACGGATGATAGCCGTATGGCTTAATTCCGCAAATTAATGCAAATCGATAATATTTAGTTACTATGTACTGGACACTTGAATTGGCTTCTAAGCTTGAAGATGCGCCATGGCCTGCAACTAAGGACGAGTTGATTGATTATGCCACTCGTTCTGGGGCGCCGCTTGAAGTTCTTGAGAACTTGCAGGAGATTGAGGATGAAGGAGATGTTTACGAGAGTATCGAAGATATCTGGCCTGATTATCCAACGAAGGAAGATTTCCTCTTCAACGAGGACGAATACTAATCGCTCAAATAGCTGCACAAACAGCTCAAAGCGTTGAATATAAGCGGTATAG
>DAIOXG010000291.1:0-3974 GCA_036758085.1 Prevotella sp.
CCAAAATTGCTTTCTCGTTCGCCGATAACTCCATACTTGCCGCACCGCCGATATTTTCGGTTGGGATAATAGCGTGGTGGTCGGATACCTTGCTGTCGTTGATAATGCGGCTGTCTATGTTAAGTCCTGCCGCAAGCACCTCGTCAGCCGCTTCGTTCATCACACGGAGCATACCGACCCGTTCCTCAAGAACAGCCGCCATATCCTCGGTCAGATAGCTGCTGTCTGTTCGGGGATAGGTAAGCAGCTTCTTTTCGTAGAGCGACTGCATAACGGCAAGCGTTGTAGCCGCAGAAAAGCCGAGTTTGTCGTTCGCTTCGACCTGTAATGAGGTAAGTGAAAAGAGCAGAGGGCGATTTTCTTTTTTCTGCTTTGTATTGACGAGAACTACTTTACAAATCGAGTTTTCACATTTCGCCTTTACGCTCTCTGCTTCGGCACGGGTAGAAAAACTGTCCATGTCCAGTTCGTCTGAAAACCATTCTGCACCGTTATCAAGTTTCAGCTTAAAATACGGCTTCTTGGTGAAATGCTCAATTTCGCTGTCACGCTGGACAATCATATTGACAACCGCAGTCTGAACTCTGCCGACGGGGCATAACGCTCCGAAATGCTTGGTGTAGAGCCTTGTCATATTCATTCCCCACAGCCAATCAATCTTGGCACGGGTAATTCCTGCGCTGAACATATTGTCCTTTTCGGCGGCAGGGAGCAGATGATTAAAGCCGTTTCTGATACTTTCGGCGGTGAGTGAAGAAATCCACAAACGCTTGAACGGCTTTTTACAGCCGACATAGTTATATATGTAGCGGAATATGCACTCGCCCTCACGTCCTGCGTCGGTGGCGCAGATGATTTCGTCAACCTTGGTGCTGTTCATCAGCTTATCGAGCCGAGAGAGTACGTCCTTGGCATTGTCAATAGGCACGAATTCAAACTCAGGAATAATCGGCAAATCCGATAAGTTCCACTTTCCGTATCTGCTGTCGTACTCCTGCGGCTCTTTCAGGCGGACTAAATGTCCTCGCGCAGATGTGACAAGACAACCATTCCCACGCATTATGCCGTCCACATTCTCGTCTGCGCCGATTACGGCGGCAATATCACGGGCAACAGACGGCTTTTCAGCTATCACTAACTTCATCAATATCCTCCTTGTCTGATGTGCCGTTGTTTTCGGCATAGTATTTTTCGGTGCTATATGTAGCACTTTCGACTTCTGGCGGGGTCGGAGAGGCAGCGGTCTTGTCGAACAGCCCCGCTTCAATAGCCGCCGTTATCTCTGAAATATCAATTCCTTTTTTGCGTAGTGTATCGGAAAGAATACGCCCCTCAAGCATTTCAGCACTCTCATTGAGGTCGGCAAGTTCTGCGGTCAGCTGCTGAATTTTAATTCGAGCGTCTGAAATTGTTTTGTTGTGCTTTAAAATCTCATTCTGCTTTTCGGCTGACTGCTTTTTCAGACTGTTCAGCCTTTGTAAAAAACTTGGCATACTATAACCTCCTTTGTTTTCGCTTTTCACGGAATTTATGAATACCGTAGGCGGTAACAACAGCGAGAAGAACTCCCACATCAATCATGCTGATACGGAGCTGCGGAAGCCCATTTTCGGCTGAAACACTTTCCGTGCTTTCGCCCTCGCTCGTTTCAATGCTCTCGGATATTTCCGTCTGCGGATTATCCACAGGTCTGTCAAAGAAATTCGCCTTTATCGTAAACACAAGAAGCGTTATCATAGCGGTTGCCACAATGCAAATGCAGATACGCTGTTTTATGCTCTTTCCCGTGATGTAGGCATACAGTTTTTTAATTATTACCACCCTCCCAATAGTCAATCATACCCTGTATAATCGCTTTCGACGCTTCATAGCGAGTTTTCTCGTTATCGGTGAAATTGTAGATTTCGGGATATTCCTTGTTGTAGTAGTCTTTCACGGTGTAAAGTTTGACCGTGAGTTTGGTGTGGTTCTTCGGGCAGTACGGGTGTCCGCCGCAGTAATGGTGTACTTTTCCGTCCTCGTCAGTATATGAAGAACACTTACAGCCCGGTTTCGTTTTGCGCTTGCAGCTCTGACCCGGACAGTATTCCGGGGAAGTTTCCACCGCTGTCTTGATTACAAAGGTATCGCCCCAGCGGCAGGAGTTTTCGTTGACCGTTTTCATAAACTCCTCAAAATCTTCTTTTTTGAAATCAAAGTCATATATCATATCATCTGTCACACCGTCTGCCTGTTGTTTTTCTCTTGTCATCAGGACAAACAGCAGGGACATATAATCGGCATAGTCTTCTGTTCCAAAACTATCGATAAGAGGATTTATCGTGCTGTCCGCACCAGAAGCGGGATAACGCAGAATATTGTTATCCTTGTCGATATACTGAATTATCTTCCTCGGCGCAGTTGTATCGCTGTCGCAAAACGAAGTGACCTGCGTTTTCAGAGCCTCCTTTGCCTGTGTTTCCATAACTTCTTTTGCCTGTTCCACGAATTTCTTATATCCCTCGTATATTTCCTCAGGAGTTTGCGAGGAATTATCATCCACAAGCCACGCACCGCCGCCTGCTACCGAACCGCTTGCGCCGCCGAGGAATGATCCGAACATCAGAGCGATAATGAGGATAATCAGAATAGCTCCGATGATGATTAAGCTCCACGGCATTGTTTCAGCAATAAGCCCGGCTATCTTTGTAACAGCACTTGTGATAGCCTTTGCAGCGGCTTGTGCAGCTTTTTGAGCAGCCTGCGCCGCCCTCTTTGCGGTATTGGCAGCCGCCTTGCCAGCCGCTTTAGTACCTTTGCAAACCGTCTGTTTCGCCAAATAATTGACCTGTGATTTCAGCTTGTTCCTATAAATTCGCTTTCGCAGGGTTCGCTTCAATTCTGCCGTGGTTGGCTTATGCAGTTTTTTGTAAACACGTTTTGTTAGTTGTCTGCTCTTTTTAACTGCTTTAACACCTGTTTCAACGGCAGTTTTCGTACCTTGCTTTGCATAATCGTAGGTTTTAAGACCGAGCTTTGCAGCTTCTGTTCCTGTTTCGTTTTTATCGCTCTTGGAGTAAAACTCCTGTTTGAGCATTTCAACGGGCTTTTTTGCTATACGGTAAACCTTTTTCGTACCCGAAACACCCATATGGACGAGCTTCTTCAGTCTGCCGCCGCCCGAACTAACAGAACCGCCGCCCATAGACATTTGCATTAACTCGGCTTGGCTCTTGTTAATCTTAAAACTGCGCTTCTGAAGCCGTTTCAATTTCAGCTTTTTGAGTTTTGCAGGGACTTGGCTGTAAATCATCCTTGCCTTGCGTTTGGTTATTGTTCCGCTGTTTACAACTCCGTTATTCAGGACCTTGTATTTCTTTCGGGGAGCAAGTTTCAGCCGTTTGTTCTTTAATCGCTGTTTCCAATGAGCCGCCGCAGAAGCGGAGGGTTTCGGTTTTCCTGTTCGGAAAGCCTTTTCGCCCTTTGCGGCAAGCGGCTTGCGCTCAACCATTCCGCTTTTGTGAACATCAGCGGCTTTAGGTATTCCGTAAGGCTTGCCGCCATTGACCGAAAGCGGAATACGCTCGGTCGTTCCGCTTTTCGGAAATTCGTTGGTTTTAAGCGGTAAGGTGGCTGTATCACCTTTAATAACAAACGACGAGTTTCCCTCAACCGTGCCGCTTTTCGGAATTTCAACCTCTTTCGGTACTCCTTGCACCGTACTGCCAACACTTTTATGTGAGCCTTTGGCGAAATGCTCCCGTTTCTGCGCCGCCGCAGACAGAGAGCCGTTCGGCATTTCTGCCTTTGCGGTTTTCTCTGCTCCTCCGACGGCGCGGATTTGCTGTTTTTCAAGCCTGCCGCCGCTTTTCTTGGAAAGCTCGGTTTTTTGAGCAATTCCGTGAGAAATGACAGCTTTATCGTTTACGGAATGGGCGTTTTGATGTTGTATAATAAAACTTGACACCCCACGCTCAAAATAATATACTAAAATC
>DAIOXG010000292.1:0-3962 GCA_036758085.1 Prevotella sp.
CAATATCACATGTACAACTTTGTCTTAATCAGTAGATATTATCCTATAATGTGAGTGGAATGTGTTTTTTATGTTTATCGCCCGATGTTGTTTTGCAGGAGGCACGAAGTGACTCTTTGTATTATGGAAGATGTGGACAGAAGAGAGCTTGCTCTCGAAAAGACACATCTTTCATAATACAAAAGCCGAAGGCTTGCAAAACAACATTGGGGATTTTATAGGTTTTCGTCTAAAAAGAAGAACAACTTCTGATAATATACATTATATGTCATACTATGAATAATACAGGAGTAAATATGATTTAAACAGGTTAATGCAGGTGGTCGGAAAGGAGACAGATAAAGATAGCCTTGAAATTACTGTTGGTTAGGAAAATGAACCTTTATGACTGCAAATAGCTTCATAAACAACAGTGGCAACAAAAGTGCAGCAACGTTGCACCTTTAGTGCAGCATAGAGATACTAATAGTATTTGGTATAAAGACTATCTTCTATAGTCTCTTTTGTTGAATGAAAATTATTCATCCGGCATTTGGAGCAACAGTTAGTGTGAGGGGTAGTGTGAGGGGTAAGCGACTACCCCTCACACCACCCCTCACACATTTAAAACACTGAACATCAACAGGTTATTATATACGTGTGAGGGTGTGAGGGTAAAACGCACGAAAAATTTTTTTTTATTTTTTCTGCCGAAAAAAGACATATTCATCGACTTTTATGCGAACAAACAAGAGTTAAAGCCGAAAGTTCTGCAAGTAACAGTTAGGCGATTACCTACTTTTTTGTAACTTTGCACCCGAATTTATAAAATAACAGAAAAAACAGAAAATCATGAACTCAGCAGAACTCTTTCTTTGGATTCTAAACAATTTGAGCTATTGGGTGGTTACCCTATTCATGGCGATAGAAAGCTCTTTCATTCCTTTACCGTCGGAAGTGGTGGTTCCTCCGGCTGCCTGGAAGGCGATGGACCCGAATAGCGGAATGACCATAGTACTGGTTATTGTATTTGCAACACTGGGAGCCGACATTGGTGCCCTAATCAACTATTATCTTGCAAAATGGCTCGGCAGACCGATCGTTTACCGCTTTGCCGACAGTCGCATCGGACACATGTGTCTGATTGACCGCAAGAAGGTGGAAACGGCTGAGGAGTTCTTCCGTAAGCATGGAGCTACTTCCACTTTCTTCGGACGACTCGTACCTGCCGTGCGTCAGCTCATTAGTATTCCAGCTGGATTGTCGGGAATGAACGTGGGTAGGTTCCTCGCCTTTACCACTCTCGGTGCCGGAGTGTGGAACACGGTGCTCGCCTTGATTGGATGGGCGATTTACAAATATACTGACTATAAAACGACGCATGACGTGTATCTACAGGCTACGAAATACAGCCACGAGATTGGATACGTACTGCTGGCACTGGCGGCGCTTATCGTGGCGTTCCTTGTGTATAAGGGAGTGAGGAAGAAAAATTAAAAATTGAAAAATTGAAAGATTGAAAGATTGAAAGATTGAAAAGTCATACGATGAGTTACGAAGATACTATACAATACCTTTATAATAGTGTGCCGATGTTCCAAAAAGTGGGGGCTTCGGCATACAAGGAGGGTCTTTACAATACACATGAACTTGACTGCCATTTCGGTCATCCACACACGAAGTTCAAGACGATACACATTGCCGGAACTAACGGCAAGGGCTCTTGCTCGCATACCATTGCGGCTATCCTTCAGGCTGAGGGATATAAGGTGGGACTTTACACATCGCCTCACTTGGTGGACTTCCGTGAGAGGATTCGAGTGAACGGAGAATGTATAAGCAAGGAATATGTGGTGGACTTCGTTGAAAAGGAAAAGCAATTCTTTGAACCGCTACACCCGAGTTTCTTCGAACTCACTACGGCACTCGCCTTTAAATACTTTGCAGAGCAGCAGGTGGACTATGCCGTGATAGAAGTGGGACTGGGAGGAAGACTCGACTGCACAAACATCATCTCCCCTATCCTATCCGTCATTACGAATATCAGTTTCGACCATACGCAGTTTCTTGGCGACACGCTTGCAAAAATTGCAGGGGAAAAGGCTGGTATAATAAAGAAGGACACTCACGTTGTTATCGGAGAATACAACAGCGAAACAAGACCTGTATTCATGGCAAAGGCAAAGGAGGAGAATGCTCCGATAACCTTCGCCGAGGACGAGAGAGAGATTACTGACGCTGTAGTTAACCCGAATGGCGGAATCGACTACACGACAAAGTCATTTGGAAAACTGCATGGCGAACTCGGCGGCATATATCAGACAAAGAACACAAATACCGTATTGTGCGCTGCAAGATTGCTGCATGGCATGGGAGTCATCAGAAAAACGGCATCGGTAAAATGCGGTATGGAGAATGTTGCAGAAACAACAGGATTGAGAGGCAGATGGGAAACCATAAGAACCTGCCCGAAAGTTATCTGCGACACAGGACACAACGTGGGCGGATGGCAATATCTTAGCAAACAAATAAAAAGTCAGAAATGCAAGCAACTGAGAATTGTCTTCGGAATGGTAGACGACAAAGATATTGACACCGTGTGCAGGATGCTGCCCCGGAATGCCGTGTACTATTTCACGCAAGCCACCACTCATAGGGCAATACCGGCAGAAAAGGTAATGGCGGAAGGAATGGCTCACGGACTTGAAGGCAAGGCGTTCCACTCGGTAAAGGAGGCTTACGAAAAGGCTCTGGCAGATGCCGACGCCGACGACTTCGTGTTTGTTGGCGGCAGCAGCTATATCGTGGCAGACTTCTTGGCAATTTAATGAATTAGGAATGAGGAAAGAGGAATTAGGAATTAGTGGTTTTTAACACTATCGGTTATTCTTTTTTTCATATTTCATTTGTGTTTCTCATTTTTTTTAGCTTACTTTGCACATAAAGATTACTAACTATAAAAATACGATATTATGAACACAAATGAAACGCCAAATTTGTGTGGTTTGAAAAGAGAGGATTTTCAAACCACGATACACGGGAAAAAGACAGACCTGTATATTCTGAAGAATAAAAAAGGCAACGAGGTGGCTATCACCAATTACGGCGGAGCTCTTGTGGCTATTATGGTGCCCGACAAAGACGGCAACTACGCCAACGTTATTCAGGGCCACGACAATATACAGGACGTGATAAACAGTCCGGAACCTTATCTCTCTACCCTCATCGGAAGATACGGCAACAGAATCTGCAAAGGAAAATTCCAACTCAACGGTAAAGAATACCAACTGCCTATCAACGACGGAGAGAACTCACTGCACGGAGGCAAAAGCGGATTCAACCAGAAGGTTTGGGACGCACTGAGAATGAACGAGGAAACAGTAGTGCTTAACTACGTTTCAAGTTATGGTGAAGAGGGATTTACCGGAGAAGTGAAAGTAACTGTCGCTTATACTTTCAACGACGATAATGAATTGATTATCGACTACCTTGCGACAACAAACAAGAAAACTATTATCTGTCTGACAAACCACGGCTTCTTCAGCCTTGCCGGTATTGCCAACCCTACACCTACCGTAGACAATATCGAACTGGAGCTTAATGCCGACTTCTATCTGCCTATCGACAACCAGAGTATTCCTACTGGCGAAATTCGCTTTGTTGAAGGCACACCGTTCGACTTCCGCACTCCTACAGCTATCGGAGCAAGAATCGACGACGACAACGAGCAGCTGAAGAATGGTAACGGATACGACCACAACTATGTTCTGAACAAGAAGGAAGAGGGCGAACTGAGCTTTGCAGCACGTCTGACCGAGCCTAACAGCGGCAGAACGATGGAGGTTTATACCACAGAGCCTGGCTTGCAGCTTTATACCGGAAACTTCGAGAACGGCATAAGCGGAACGCACGGTTCTACTTATCCAAGAAGAAGTGCCGTTTGTCTTGAGGCACAGCACTTCCCAGATTCTCCTAACCATCCG
>DAIOXG010000293.1:0-2596 GCA_036758085.1 Prevotella sp.
ATTCTTCATTACAGATTCTATCACTTTCTTTGAATAACCCGTTTTTCGCCTTTTTATTGTGCGAATGGCACGCGGAATGTGCATCCTTCCTTCCACCGGCTACAGCCATAGGCTGTCTTTCCTTTTATTATTGTGCCTTTGCCACAGAGCGGACAAATGGCGCCTGGCACTATGGGAGAGGGCTGGGATGGCTGAGAGGATAGGGAGGGCTGAGAGGACTGAACACTTGTTGTGCTTTGTACAGCCTTCGGCTTCTTAACGGGAGCCTTTTTCCGTTTTTTCTTCAGATCATCCTCCGTAAGAACCGTTACTCGCCGGTTGCTGTTGTCGGCGAGCACATCGTGGACGATGGTATTAATCTGTTCCTTCAGCTCGTTGATAAACTGCGCCGGGTCGTAAGTCTTGTGCTCGATATCGCGCAGCTTCTTCTCCCAAATACCCGTCAGCTCACAGCTTTTGAGCAGTTCCTCCTTGATAAGGTCGATAAGTTCGATACCCGTAGCCGTAGCCACGAGGTTTTTCCTTTCTCTTCGGATATAGTGTCGCTTGAAGAGCGTTTCGATGATGCCGGCGCGCGACGACGGTCGTCCGATGCCGTTCTCCTTTAGGGCAGCGCGCAGTTCCTCGTTATCAACGAATTTTCCTGCCGTTTCCATAGCTCGCAGCAACGTAGCCTCGGTATAGTATTTCGGTGGAGTAGTCCATTTCTCCGTAAGGGTCGGTGTATGTTCTCCGCTTTCTCCCTTTTGGAAGTCCGGCAGAGTGCGTTCCTCGTCCTGAGGCTTCTTCTCGTCGTCATTATCCGTCTGTTGTTCTGCAGTATCCTTCGCATAGACGGCGCGCCATCCCGGGTCGAGAATAAGTTTTCCGGTAGCCTTGAATTCTATGTCGTCAACATTGCCGAGCACGGTAGTTGTAGCGAATTTGCAGTCGGGATAGAACACGCTGATAAATCGCTTGGCAATCAGATCATATACGTGCCGCTCATAGTCGCTGAGGTTTTGCGCCGGCACCCCTGTAGGGATAATGGCGTGGTGGTCGGTCACTTTAGAAGTGTCGAACACCTTTTTCGATTTCTTCAGTGGCTTTCCCCTCAGTGCCTGTGTCAGGTTTTCGTATCCTTTTATTCCATTGAGGATTCCGGCACACTTCGGATAGATGTCGTCGCTCAGATACTGAGTGTCCACACGCGGATAGGTAGTCAGCTTGCGCTCGTATAGCGTCTGGATAATCTTGAGCGTCATGTCGGCGCTCATGGCATATTTCTTGTTGCAGTCCACCTGTAGCGACGTGAGGTCGTAGAGGTGAGGCGGAGCCTCCGTACCCTTTTTCTTCTGTACATCAGTAATCGTGAATGGTTTTCCGGCAATCGTCTCGAAAGCCTTTTCTCCCTCCTCCTTGGTTGTGAATTTTCCCTTTGTGGCGGTGAAAGTAGTATTGCGGTATACGGTGGCGAGCACCCAGTAAGGTTCCGGTTCGAAATTGTCAATCTCCTTCTGTCGGTTTACGATGAGGGCAAGCGTAGGCGTCTGCACCCTTCCGATGGAAAGCACCTGCCTGTTCTGTCCGTATTTTAGCGTGTAGAGGCGCGTGGCGTTCATACCTAAGATCCAGTCGCCGATGGCTCTGGACAGTCCGGCGAGATACAGAGGCTGATAGTTCTCCTGAGGTTTCAGGTCGGCAAAGCCCTCGCGTATCGCCTCGTCTGTCATCGACGAAATCCAGAGGCGCTTTACGGGGCATTTTGCCTTTGCCTTCTGCATCACCCATCGCTGAATGAGTTCTCCCTCCTGTCCGGCATCACCGCAGTTGATAATTCCGTCGGCAGCCTGCATCAGTTTTTCGATTATCGAGAACTGTTTTTTAATGCTCTGTTCTTCAATGAGTTTGATACCGAAACGCGGCGGAATCATAGGCAGTGCGCCGAGGCTCCATCGTTTCCAGAGCGGTGTATAATCCTCTGGTTCCTTCAGTGTACAAAGGTGTCCGAAGGTCCAGGTAACTTGGTATCCGTTGCCTTCCATGTATCCTTCGTGACTGCTGTTGGCGCCGATAATCTTGGCTATGTCTTTGGCTACGCTTGGTTTCTCTGCGATGCAAACTATCATTGTTTTTCTTTTCTTTTTGTGGGAGAAGTGGGAGTTATAGGAGAACTGAGATTTATAGGACTTATAGGACCAATAAGACTGATAGTACTATTTTACCAGGCATTTTTCAATCTCGAGAACGTAAACATCATGGTATCCGCCCTTCTCGCCATACCACTCTACGAGACTTTTGTCGATAAACGAACTCTCCTTCAATGTGTCCTTGTAGAGTTTTCGGCAAACGAGCGTCAGGCGTGCCTCCTCGAAAGTCATGGCTCCACTTTCAGCCTCTACCGGATGCAAGCCTGTTTCCTTCACCTTGTCGCAGTCTCTGCCCGACTTCGATCCGCAAACGGCATACGCCTTTCTCATTTGCTCACTGTTGCCGAGGAACGACAGCGTCAGCTTGTCATCACGCTCTATGATGCCGTGGGTGTAGCGTTCCGGACGGATAAAAGCCACGGCAACGGGCTTGTTCCATAGCCAGCCGATGCATCCCCATGAAGCGG
>DAIOXG010000293.1:2606-3903 GCA_036758085.1 Prevotella sp.
CCCCCCTGCCGTAACAAGCATCCACTCTTTGCCGATAGTCTCAAAGAAATTGTCGGTCAATTCTCTCGGATCTATATTTTTCATCATTCCAAATATCTTTATTTCTGAATTATTCTGCAAAAATAATAATTATATGCGAGAATTGGTAATATAACATGGTAAAATATGTTGTTTCGCATGAAACAGGACTAAACACCGGGAGCGTTTGGGCTAAACGCCGGAAGCGTTTGGGCTAAACACTCGGAGCGTTTGGGCTAAACACTCGGAGCGTTTAGGCTAAACACCGGAAGCATTTGGGCTAAACGCTGCAAATATGAGAATAAGGAATAAGAAAGTAAAGTAAATCAAAAAGAAACATTCTTTTAGATTAAAACCAAATGTATGATTTTTACTTTCAAACTATTGCATGTTTCAGCAAAAAGCATTAACTTTGCAAAGTAAAATAAAAATAAACAATATACAATCAAAAAGAATAATGGCACACCATAGTTTAGACGCTTTAGACAAAAAAATTCTCCGATTGATAGCCGATGATGCAAGAATTCCGTTTCTTGAAGTGGCACGCGCATGCAACGTTAGCGGAGCCGCAATACACCAGCGCATACAGAAGCTTACGAACCTTGGAGTTATAAAAGGTTCAAAGTTTATCATCGATCCAGAAAAAATAGGATATGAAACTTGCGCATATGTAGGACTAAACTTGAAGCATCCTGAAAATTTCGACGAGGCTGTGGAAGCGCTCAGAAAGATTCCAGAGGTTGTAGAATGCCATTACACTACGGGCGACTACGACATGTTTATAAAGATGTATGCCCTCAACAACCATAATCTTCTGAATATCATCCACGACAAGCTCCAGCCGCTCGGTCTGTCGAGAAGCGAGACGATAATCTCGTTTAACTCAGCCTTCAACCGACAGTTGCCTATCGTTGACGCTCCCGACGAGGACGACGACGAGGAGGAGGAAAACGACGAGGAATAGAATTGAAGAAAACGATTTAAGGTAAACAAGGTAAAAAGAGAATGCCCGTTGAAGAAATTGCTTTGTCATGACGACAAACTGAAGCAATATTCTTCAACGGGCATGTTTTTTATTCCATTATCACTTATTTGCCATTATTATTTTTCCCTCTACCATTCTTGCCGTTGTCCATAGCCGTTCCGATAAACGTTACCTTCAGGGCATTGGCACGCCGCAGCGCCTGCTTGACATCCATCACGGTCTGCATGTCAACATTGCGGTCGGCACTTATCGCCACGACAAGTCGCTCTGCCGTTTCGGGCGACATAGACTCGC
>DAIOXG010000294.1:0-3891 GCA_036758085.1 Prevotella sp.
TTTTATTTCATTTGGGTTCTTGCTTGCGGGGGTAGGAATCTTTGTACCTTTCTTTATCAGGTTCTCCCATTTGCCGTGGAAGTACTTCAGGGTAGTGATGTTCGGTTCCCATGGCTCCACGTCTTTCGGATACATGCCAAGCTGCTCTTGTTCGTAGGCGTATTCGTCGGCAAGGCCGGCAAAGCTGTGTCCGAATTCGTGTACTATTACGGGCTTGAAGTATTTATGTCCTGTAGAAACGAGATTATAGAAGTTGAGTATTCCGCCGCCTCCGTACACGTCAGTATTTACCAGTATTATTATGTGTTCGTATGGGGTGCCTTCGAGCAGGTCGTGCATCTTGAACAAATTGAGGGTAGTCAGGTATCTTTCGCTATAGAAGGTGTCGAAATTAGACCCTAAGGCTGTATTCTTCCATATACCTTCATGCGGAACGCTCGTTCCACTGTCTTTCGACACGGTTTTTACGGCTATAATATTGAATCTGTCTTTGTATTCCTTGAACGGTTCATGCTGGAACATTGCGTCGGTTGCCGTTCGTGCATCGTCAAGGAACTTGTTCATTTCTTTTTCCGTATATCCTTCTGCAACGAATGCTATATGAATGCAATGGGTGGAGTCGGTGGCGCTTTGGAGAACCGTGTACGGCTGGTGCTCACTTTTAGCCTGGCGAATCAGGATGTCAGACGGAACGATTGTCTCTGTGAGAGATTTAACGATTTCTCGTCTGTTGTTTCTCAGGTCTATTTTCAAGATGGCTGTATCTTTAGGCATAGGCGTAAGAATGACATTTTCGAAAGCCCTCGTAGTTGTTTTTGCCTCAGGGTATGTAAGCCATTCTTGGAAAAGGGTAGACAATGAGTTGCGGTAGATGGTAAGGCCTGTCTTCTTGTCTTTTAGCTCAAATTGGGCATTTCCCTCTATAGGCAGTTCGGAGAGATGGTTCTTCCTTCCGTACCAGGTAGGTGTTGACACCATGTCTTTTATCATAATACTTTGATTTTCAGCATTCCCTCCGAGTATTAAATTAATCCGGAGGGTTTTGTCTGAAAAATATCGGCTGAAGTCTTGAGCCTTTACACTGAAAGAGTGGAGCATTGCCATTGTGGCAAATGCGAGGCAAAGTATCTTATAGATACTCTTCTTAGTATTAATAGTCTTTTTCATTATACAGTTCTTTATCATCGTATAATTGTTCTTTTTCTTGCTCTTTTATTCTCATGTTGATGTCTTCGATGAGTTCCGAGACATACTCCCTTTCCCAGTCTTTTTCATGAAAGCGCTCCCCGTCGAATTTCAGAATGTCGAGGTCGAGCATTATATGTCCCATTCTGTCATTTTTCAGACTTCTGCCACATTTCTTCTCAACACGTTTTAGCGCATTTTGAATTTGGTTGTAATTATGCTTTGTGGTAGCGATGCATATACAATTAAGGAAGAGGTCGGTGTTTATCCCTATCGGTTGTGTCCACACATCTTTAGAGAATACAATATCGTCGCAAAGCATTCCGTAGAGCTGCATCTTTGCGTATTCTATATTCTTTCTCTGAAAGAAGTTACTTCCTATAGCTATTATTATTTCTTTTGCCTTAGCCATGATACTGCAACTTTTACTTATTTTGCGTATTTGTCAATCAGTCCTTGAGCTTGTGTGTTACCCAAGTCCTTTGCTTTGTTCAGGTTTGCTTTTCCTTCTGCCTTTCTGCCTGTCTTAATCTGCGAAAGTCCGAGTACAAGGTAGGCATCGGAGAAATCAGGCGACATCTCCACACATCGTCTTGCTGCTTCCTCTGCCTCTTTCAGCATATTCAGTCTTAACAGCAGCGATGCTTTTTCTGCGATGAAAACCGGCTCTTTCGGTGAGAGGTAAATGGCAATGTCCAGGTCTGCAAGGGCTTGCTTGAAGAGTTTAGCGTTCACTTCAGCCTGTTCACGTATGTAATAGAAGTTGGCGTTCAGTGTTCCTCTATTGAGGACCTCGTATCTTGTATAGTCGAAAACAGCCTGTCTGTAGTTCTTCATCCTGTTGTAGACATCTCCACGCATCAAGAAATATTTAGAAGCCAGTTTATAGTTCAAGGTGTCTGCATTGTTGACGGCACTGTCCAGAAGACTTATTATTTCTGTATCCGGTGCCCCCATCTTTTCCTTGCACATGGCGGCGTTGTAGAAAATGTCGCCACTTCTCATTTTCCCGTTTGTCAGCTGGGTGTAGATATTATAGGCACCGGTATAATCTTCCTTAGCGTACAGAATATCGGCTTCAGTGCTCTTGTACAAAGGCAGAGGCTTGATACTGTATGCTGTAGAGATTTCTTTAAGAGCTTTGTCCAAGTTCCATGCCGGATAAGGCGAGTCCTTCTTGTAAAGCTCTTTAGCATAAATAAGCTTGGCGTAGTTGTAATGGGCATCATCCTTCTCCTCTACATTCTTTATAGCCTCTTGCATGTATTTGTCAGCCTCAGCAAAATTGTCTTCGTCGGTCTTGATTTGTGCTTTAGCCATATAGCCGTCGATCATATTCGGGTATTTAGCGACGAAATCGTCGGCGAGTGTGGAGTATTTCAGAGAGTCGGCACTCTGTCCCATCATCATCAAGGCAAGCATAGCCTGCTCCTTGTCTTCAGGCAGGGCAACAGGAATGCCGATACTTCTCATCGTAGCATCATTTACGGTTAGTCCGTTTGCAGAGAGAGCATTGATAAATGCAGCATCCGTGGCGTGTGCTATGTTGCTTGTTGCTGAAGTCTGCAACAAGCCAATGATCTGTCCTGCATCATTTACGAAAGGGCAGGCTTCGGTATTTGCCGGAGCGACAAGGTCGAAGATGTAGTAAGAATATGTGTTCATGAATTTCTCTACGCTTTTAACCTTTGTTTCAATCGGTTTGCTGTCTTTTGTTGGGTAGGGGAGCAGCCAAAGGGTAGAGCCTTCATTGGCGGTAGCTGTTATTGCTGGTTTTGAAGCTCCGTTAATCCTGAATTTTGCTACATCATATATTTCGTTGGCTCCGATCATTCTTGCAACTTCATATTTCCGTCCCTTTTTATCTATGACGGCAGCTTTCGTCGCACCGATAAAGGGTTTTAAATTGCTTATCGCTTCTCCGTTGTTTCCGATAAATACTCCATGGCTGGATGCTATGATTCCTCCGTCTTTATTGAAGGTCGTTAATGTAAATACGCTCTCTTCAGCCTTTTTTACTGCAGAAGGCTGAGCTGCCATATTTCCTGCCATTACAAATGTAGCGACAGTTGTCAGTATAATAGATTTTACCTGTATCATAATAAAATATTTTTTCAGTTTCCGCAAGCTCTTAATAGTTCATCAGCATTTTTTATTGCAGCCTCCGTGATGTCCGCACCACTGAGCATCTGTGCAATTTCTTGAGTGCGTTCGTCTTTTGTCAGCATCTTCATTCTGCTGATTGTTCCGTTGTCGCTTTCCTCTTTGTACACTTTGTAGTGTGTCGTTCCGCGTGCTGCAATTTGTGGAAGATGGGTGATGCTTATAACCTGTCTTTCGCTTTGTGCCATTTCTTGCATTATGACAGCCATCCTTTCGGCAATCTTTCCACTCACTCCCGTGTCTATTTCGTCAAAGATGATAGTTGGCAGTTTCACGGCACTGCTGATCATTGCTTTTAATGAAAGCATAACACGGGCAATTTCTCCACCGGATGCTACGGTTGCTATGGGTTGCATCGGACTGCTTGTATTGGCACTGAACATGAAAGATACTCTGTCGTTGCCGTTTCTTGCCATTTCTTTCTGTTCTATGTCGATTGCAAATTTTACGTTCGGAATGCCTAACATAACGAGTCTTTTCTTCATTCCTTCCTCAACGATTTTCGCTGCTTTGCGTCGGATAGAAGAAAGTGCAGCAGCTTTT
>DAIOXG010000295.1:0-3881 GCA_036758085.1 Prevotella sp.
CTCCTGTCATGTGCCGTCCGGTCAGACCTCGGCCCAGATAAGAGCCACCGCCCCCGCCGGCATCTGTTTCCTCAGCCGCCTGCAGAAGAACAAGGCCGCAGAAACGCGCAAGGTTGTGGTGAGATGAGAGATGGAGACGGTCAAAGGCGGCGGCGAGCTGCCGTTCTAAGCCTTTTCCCGCGTGCTATCCCCGACAACAGGCCCGTCGTTTCTTAAAAAAATTTCTTTTTCCCGACTAAAAAGAAGGGAACCGTTAGACAAAACACATGCCGAGCATACTAAAAAAACAGAGCAGGCAGAAACCTCATTTCGTTTTCCCCTGCTCTGTTTTTCTTTTGACAAATCCAATTAACCAAGCATAAAAACGGCAAAAAGGCCAAATGACCAAATAACCACATTTATGGAGATACCAAAAAGCTTTAAGTGAAGAAGTTGTGACAATTAAGGATAAATACGACAATCCCTTACACCATTGTAATTTGTAAATATGCCAGTTATAGTCATAGATAAAACTTCTAATAGTTTGTAATAAGAAGGTGAGTAACTTTCTTGTCGTTTCTGTTCATAAAACTTACTTGATATTCTTTGTCAAAAGTTTTGATATTGATACCTTCCTTATTGTAAAGTTCATATATAAAGTCTGTATTCTTGATTATCATCATCCACTTGGCTCTGCACTCGTTTATCAAGTACTCGGCAAGTCTTTCTTGATCAGCCTTTGTAAATGCATTTTGAGCATAAGTGCTGAATTCGCTATCATATGGAGGATCAAGGAACACAAAATCATTTTCTGTAGGTTGCACCTCTTTCAAAAAAACTTCAAAGTCTAAATTATAAATATTAGCATCTTCGAAATGATTTAGCAAAGGTTTTGAAAGATAATAATTAAGCTTCTTAATCAGCGTTTTGCTATTATATGCAATGCCTCCATAAGGAACATTAAACTCTCCCTTTTTGCTATAACGGAACATGCCGCTATAAGCATAGTTGCGCATAAAGAAAAACAAAGCACAATGTAAAATGTTATTGTTCTCAACAATAAATTTGTTATTGTACATGTGCCTGTAATTCATGTAAAGAGCACTCTTAATTGCTGTCTCAATATTATCATACAAGTCGCTATCGGGTAGAATATGTTTTTCCGTTTCAAGTTTTCGCATACGAGACATCTTCCGGAAAAGATTTGTCTCCATTTCCTTGATAAGTATGCAAGGATAAGAGTTGAATTCCTTTCCAATTATATGCAGAATGTCTTCCTTTTTGTCTTTGCAAAACTGATGGACAAATATTTTTAAATCATCGTTGCTTATTTCATTATTTCTTAGTTTCAGATAAGTGTCTACAAGAATTTTATTGTCTTTAAAGAACAAGACAGCATTTTTCCAAGACTTATCCATCATTGTTGCATAGCGGAAAAATTCATTATTTGATGTTGCAATATTTTTGTATAATGCAATAAGCTCAGAAGAGAAATCATTTATATAATATTCTCTTGCCCTAATAGCCATAAAGACAGATCCTCCCCCAACAAACGGTTCAAAAAATCTGTCGAATTCAGGAGCATTTGGAAGAATGTATTTTAGTTCTTTCTCTTTACCTCCAGGCCATTTTATAATAGGCTGCAAACTCGTAGACGTATTGTTGTTATGTATTGACAAGTATTCTTTTGCTTCAAAAAAAGTATCGAGTTCAAACAATGTCGCTTGGAATGCCATTGAAGCATCGCTAACCATTGAAGAACCATCATTAATATTTTTATTATAATCTTTAGATGCTGTCATTTGTTGAGAAGAATCTTTTATCTGAATTACTGTATCAATCCTTTTTTTTGCTGCACAAAAATAGCTTTCATCAATTTCGACCCCAATAAATCTTCTATCAAGATCTAACGCAGCGACACCGGTAGAACCGACACCCATAAACGGATCGAAGATTATGTCACCTTTGTTGGATGCTATTTTTATCATCTTCTTTAAAATAGAAACTGGCTTTTGAGCAGGATGCTTAGGGTCGCTTAATCTTTCTGGACGCATACATATTGGACTTTCTACGAAATTATGCATTTCTGCCTGTGATATAAAATTCCATGTATGTTTCTTATTCCAACATGTAAATATCATTTCACAGCTGTTTAGAAAGCCAGCCTTAAATATTTTAGGTGCAGGATTCGTTTTATGCCAAATCATAAAATTGGAAGTATCAAACTTATGGTCCAGACATTTATACCAACGCCCAAGCTGATTATATGAAGTAAATATGAAAAGATTTCCTGTTGGCCTAAGAATTCTTATGAACTCATCAGCCCATTCCTCAGGATTAAAATCAATCATATCCCACTCTGCCACATCATTGTTGATAGCGGAACGACCTGGCAACGGAATGTTGCCAGTTGAATGTTTGCCTATATTGTAAGGAGGATCAGTCAAAATAAAATCAATAGAGTTGTCTGGTATCCTTCTTATGATTTCTTTACTGTCTCCACATATTATGCACTTGCGCCAATTAGGATCTTTCATTATGAATTAGGAAGATAAGCGTCTTTTATTTCGTCTAATGCCTCATTAATAAAATGAGCATTCTTTTTGTATTCATCAATTACAATATCATACCCTTTTTCCGATTTACAGATCAAGTTCCAGAAGTCGCGGCTTATACATAGCTCTTCTTCGCAAAAGAATTGACGGACACGCCCTTGCGTCCATGGTCGGCCTTCACCATAACGGTTGTAAGCCGTAGCAAAAAGAATTTTCACCCTTTCTTCACCTAACCTGTTTGTCAGAATACAATACTGTTCAAGGAGAGCTTCTTTTTCAGACCTTGCTTTTTTGTTATCCAGATCACCGCCTATCTTCAGTTCTATCAAATAGTGCATTCCACTCTCCTCGTCAAGAAGATAGTAATCACTCTCGTGCCGCTTTGTTTCAGCGGTTCCGGTCATTTTAGAAATACCTTGATAGTCGGTTAATTTAGGAATTCTGCGATTAACACTCCTTTTATACTGTTCCAAAAGTTCTGCGATATAATCGGTCTGCTCCTTATAAAGTGTACCTTCTACATGTTGACTCACTTCATAATTAAGTTTCGCAATACTTATTGCCATACCTTCCAGCATGTTACCCAAAGAGCTGTCCAGGGAACGTGCAAGAGCAGAATAATATTGAATTTCCTTTCCAAGTGCAGCAATGAAGACATTATGAATTTTCATATTGATAACACCATTCTCATTGTCTACATCTGCAAGATGACGTGTTGAAAACCCATTTGCATAAGAAATCACAGCACTATTTACAATGCTGCGAATTGCTCTTTCTTTATCTATTATTTCAGCCATGATTATCAAATATAGGATTGCTTCTGATGCGGTCAATAAAGCATCTTGCCTGTTTTGCACGTTTGGCAAAAGCTTAAACTGCATGTATCTTCTGCATTTTTCTTTTATTGTTTAACAATGTCGCAAAGTTATAAAACAAATCTTAGATATGAAAAAAAATCATGAACAATCTTCTTCCTGTGTTTAAATTAATTACTGTTTCTTCAAAATTACATAATGTTCTCTGAGGCTAATGATAGACAGAAACTGATTGCACATAGACCCATGTATTTGTTGGTATAGGAAAACAATCTGAATTTTAATTGTACCGAATTCGATAAAATTAGAAATGCAGCAGGAAGCAACAGCTTCGTGCTTTCTGTAAAGGCTTTGTTTCAAAGAACAGGCACAATAGGCATCATGGCAAAAGCTGCTCCGCACAACGATGGTAAACGAGGAGATTGGCGGCGGCGAGCTGCCGTTCTGAGCCCTTTCCCGCGTGCTATACCCGACAGCAGGCCCGTCGTTTCTTAATTTTTTTTCTTTTTCCCGACAAAAAAGAGGGAAAATG
>DAIOXG010000296.1:0-3080 GCA_036758085.1 Prevotella sp.
ATTTAGATAAATTTCCCGAATTATAAGCCAGTTGGGATAAAAAACTAAAAATGAACCGTTGATGTATATATCACTTTATCTGTGTGGCGTAATTTTTCATGCTAAATCATAATAAATAAAATGTTCAATGTCATTGAACCATTATTCACCACCATTGAACCATCGTTCACCGTCATTGAACCATTATTCAATGACGGTGAATATTTTATTTTGATGATAAGCCATAGCTTTTAGTGTGTGGAGAAAATCTTTTAGATGTTGTACTCCACAGTCTCCCTATAGCAATACGTAACTTTATATCATTTGTATGCTCAAGAGAATAAATTGTTGAATAAAAGCATGTTTTCGTGTCATAATGAGAAAATATAGGATAAAATTCGTAACTTCGCACGCAATTCTATTGACAATGTATACTAACAGATTCTAAAGCAATATTTATGGAAACAGAAAACAAACCATATTTCTCGTTTGAGGTGCTGCCGCCACTACGCGGCAAGGGAATCGACAGCATCTATCGGACTATCGACCGATTGATGCAGTTTAACCCCGAATATATCAACATCACAACACACAGATACGAAACAATTTACAGTGAGCTGGAAAATGGAATGTACGAAAAGCTCAGCGTATTAAACCGTCCTGGAACCGTAGCCATTTCGGCAGCCATAAAAGAGCGATACGGCGTGCGCACCGTTCCGCATATCATCTGCAGCGGCTTCACGGCAGCCGAGATAGAAAGCGAACTGATAGACCTCTCTTATCTTGGAATAACAGACCTCCTTCTGCTCCGTGGCGACCGTCCGAGGGGAGAGAACAAATATATCACCATCCCCGGCGGCCATACCCATGCCATAGAACTATGCGAACAAGTTAACCGCTTCAACAACGGACAGCTGCTTGCCGGAGCACATTCCGAAGGACCAGTCACGCCATTCTCGTATGGCGTTGCCGGCTATCCAGAGAAACACGATGAGGCGATGAACTATGACATCGACATAGAATATCTCAAACAGAAAGTAAAAGCCGGAGCAACATATATCGTAACACAGATGTTTTTCGACAACAAGAAATATTTCGCATTCGTCAAGCGGCTCCGCGACGAGGGCATCAACGTTCCCGTGATACCGGGACTGAAACCGCTTACAACACTCGGCCATCTCACCATGCTCCCCAAGACATTCCATATAGACTTCCCGAAACGACTTTCGGCAGAGCTGATGAAGTGTAAGAATAATGACGACGTGAAGAAAGTAGGAGTGGAATGGGCGATAAAGCAATGTCGCGAGCTGCGCGAGGCAGGAGTGCCAGGCATACATTTCTATACGATGAATGCTTCGCAGAGTGTGGAAAAGATAATGAACGGACTGCATCAGTAAAAAGCAATATTTATGGAGAGAACTTCCTTTTACGACAGCTTTACAGGCGACAGCCGCAGAGTGTGGCTGCTCGATGGAGCCATGGGCACCATGATTCAGCGACAAAAACTTGGAGAAGAAGATTTCCGCGGCAACATGTTTGCCGACTGGCAAGTAAAGCTGAAGGGCGACAACGACCTGATTTCGTTGACCCGTCCAGAGGTTATCCGCCAGATACATCGCGAATATCTTGAAGCTGGAGCCGACATAATAGAGACAAACACCTTTAATGCCCAGCGAATATCACAGGCAGACTACCATACCGAAGACTTCGTCCGACAGATAAACGAGGCAGCCGTGAAGATAGCCCGCGAGGAGGCAGACCGCATGACGGCTCTCACCCCCGACAAACCGAGATATGTGGCAGCGTCGATAGGACCGACAAACCGCACGCTCTCCATGTCGCCCGATGTGGAAAATCCGGCTTATAGATCAATCTCGTTTGATGAACTCCGCGATGCCTATACAGAACAAATGCTTCCTCTAAGCCAGGGTGGGGCAGACGTGTGGCTCATAGAGACCATCTTCGACACGCTAAATGCCAAGGCAGCAATAGCCGCAGCCCGTGAGGTAAATGGTATCACAGGGCGGCGAATGCCCGTAATGCTCAGTGTAACAATAGCCGATGCCAGTGGCAGAACACTTTCCGGACAGACGCTCGATGCTTTTCTCGTTTCTATAGAGCATTGCGAGGATATATTGAGCGTAGGACTGAACTGCTCGTTCGGAGCCGAAGACATGCGGCCCTATCTTCATGCCTTGTCAGAAATCTCACCTTATTATATAAGTGCCTATCCGAATGCCGGTTTCCCCGACGAGGAAGGGCATTACAGCGAGACACCACAGATGATGGCAGAGGCGATAAGCCACTTCGTCGACGACGGCAGCGTGAATATCGTCGGTGGATGTTGCGGTTCCACGCCAGAGCATATCCGTGCCATTGCCGATGCCGTAGAGGGAAGAGAGGCAAGGAAAATTCCTGAAGAGAAACGGCAGAACAGTCCGTGGCTTGCCGGACTGGAAGCGATGACCCCGATGGACGGTGTCTTTATGAATGTCGGCGAACGCTGTAATGTGGCAGGAAGTCGCAAGTTCCTCCGCTTGATAAAGGAGAAACAATACGATGAGGCACTCGGAATAGCCCGTAAACAAGTGCGCGACGGTGCCATGCTGCTCGATATAAACATGGACGACGGATTGCTTGATACCTCGTTGGAGATGACAAACTTCCTCAACCTGATGGCATCCGACCCAGAGGTGGCACGCATTCCGTGGATGATAGACTCGTCGCGTTTCTGTGTCGTAGAGAATGCCCTGAAGTGTGTACAGGGAAAATGCGTCGTAAACTCCATCTCGCTAAAAGAAGGTGAGGAGATATTCCTTCAGCATGCCCGGACGATACGTCAGTATGGAGCGGCAATGGTCGTTATGGCATTCGACGAAGAAGGACAGGCCACGACATACGAGCGCAAGATTGCCGTATGCGAGAGGGCTTACCGCCTGCTCACCGAAAAAGCCGGCATCGCTCCCCGCGACATCATCTTCGACCCCAATGTGCTCACCGTTGCAACAGGAATGAAGGAGCACGACAGATATGCCCTTGACTTTATAAAGGCTACGGCGTGGATACGCCAGAACCTGCCTGGAGCACACGTCAGCGGCGGA
>DAIOXG010000296.1:3090-3874 GCA_036758085.1 Prevotella sp.
GGAGTCAGCAACCTCTCGTTTGCATTCCGCGGCAACAATTACTTGCGAGAAGCCATGCATGCCGTTTTCCTCTTCCATGCCATGAAGGCAGGAATGGATATGGCAATCGTAAATCCTGCAACAAAGGTGATGTATCAGGATATTCCGGCAGATATACTTGAGGCAGTAGAGGATGTAGTGCTCTGCCGGCGTGATGATGCGGCAGAACGCCTCACGGCAGTAGCCCAGCGGTTGCTTGAAGAGAAAGAAAGGAAGAGTAGCGCAGAAGACAAGGAGGTAGAGAATACAGCCGACCGCTCGTCAATTCCGGTAGAAGAACGGCTCGTAAAGTCTTTGCGAACAGGCGACGACGAGTTTCTCGAAACCGATTTACAGGATGCTCTCGCAGAATATGGCTATGCCGCTAAGATAATCGAGGGACCGCTTATGAAAGGCATGCAGCTTGTTGGCGACTTGTTTGGCGAGGGGAAGATGTTCCTGCCGCAAGTAGTGAAGTCGGCTCGCACGATGAAGCGTGCAGTAGCCGTACTTCAGCCTTATCTGGAGAAGAGCAAGGCGGAGACGACCCACATTAACGGCTGTTATCTCGTGGCTACGGTAAAGGGCGATGTTCATGATATAGGCAAGAATATCGTTGCTGTAGTATTGAGATGCAACAACTTTGATGTAGTAGACCTCGGCGTTATGGTGCCGGCAGAAAAGATAGTGCAGACATTGAAAGAGGAGCATTTCGACTTTGTGGCACTCAGCGGACTGATTACGCCGTCGCTCGACGAGATGTGTA
>DAIOXG010000297.1:0-3867 GCA_036758085.1 Prevotella sp.
ACCCAAGACCCCAACATTAAAAGTGTTGTGCTCTACCAACTGAGCTAGCGGATCTCCTAACCTTATTTCCTAAAAGCGAGTGCAAAGGTACGCATAATTTATTTAATCTCCAAATATTTTATCCGATTTTTGCATTTTACTTATCATTTTCCTGTTTTTTTCGCCATCGCCCCACCTTCTATAACGCTCTGTGTATCATTAATATCATCAATATTTTTTGCTTTATCCTTAGTAATATAGCGCTGGTAATAAGCTATGAGAATAGTGGTAAGAGGCAAGGCTACGATAAGACCAATAAAGCCCAATAAAGTGCCCCATACGGAAAGAGACAGCAGGAGAATTGCCGGATTAAGTCCCATGGCTTTCCCCATCACCTTCGGAGTAACTACCATATCTATTATTACCTGCACTACACAGAATACCGCAAATGCCGAGGCAAAGATTATCCAGAAGTTCTGTCCGGTATCAGCAGCCTTGAGCAAGGCAAGGAATGCCGTAGGGATGAGTGCAAAGGTATGCAGATACGGCACGAGGTCCATTATTCCGATAAGTATGCCGAGACCGATAGCCATAGGGAAATCGATAATCGTAAAGCCTATACAAAAGAGGATTCCCATGATAAGCGCCACGAGCGACTGTCCGCGGATATAGTTGTTGAGTTCCTTCTCCACATCACGCATCAGCGATTGCCAAAACGGGCGCACGCTCTTAGGGAAGATTTTTATCCACCTTGTCGACAGATATTCATAGTCGAGGAGGATGAAGAACATATATAATAAGGTGATAAGCGATGCCACGATGCTTACGACGATGCTTGCCGTCTGCCCCAAGACACTAAAAAGTTTCGGCATTGCCGCCTTTATGGCATCGGCAACGTCCTTACGCTTGAAGATCTGCTCTATCGTCTCTCTGTTCTGATGAAGCCACTGCTGCACTATAGCCTGGAAATTCTCCCCGTTAGTGCCTTGACGTATATATTGCGAAGCTACATCGGCAAGTTTCTCAAATTGTTCGAGCATCGGGGGAATGATGAGATAGAAGACTCCGCCCACCACTGCAAAAACGAAGATGAGCGTTACGATGATAGACAGCGCCCTTGTCGGTACATGCATCTTGTATTGCACGAACTTCACCATGGGATAAAGCAGATAGGCGAGCAACCATGCCACGAAGAACGGCAGCAACACACTACTGAGATAATTAAGCATGTAAAGCACACCACCCGTTATCAGGACTATACCCATCATACGTATAAACCTGTCGAACGTAATTTCCTTTTCAAACATAAGCACAAGTCATTTGTTGTTATTTCTCATTCAGCAGAGCCTTCTGGTAACATTCGCGGCAGAGCGGTTCATATTCAGCCTGTTCGCCGAGCAAGACCCGTTTGTCGTTAGCCACGAGCCTATGGCTGACATAAGCCAAAGCCCCGCACTTCACACAGATGGCATGAACCTTCGTAACCTCGTCGGCAATGGCACAAAGTGCCGGAATCGGTCCGAAGGGTTTTCCCTTGAAATCCATGTCAAGTCCGGCAACGATAACACGCACCCCTCTGTTGGCAAGGTCATTGCATACGTCAACGAGCCCGTCGTCGAGAAACTGCGCCTCGTCGATACCCACCACGTCGATGTCTGACGACAAGAGGGCTATTGTCGAGGAATTGTCAACTGGAGTACTCGGGATGGAATGCTGGTCATGACTGACAACGTCAACATCCGAGTATCTTGTATCAAGAGAAGGTTTGAAAATCTCTACCTTCTGCTTGGCAAACTTTGCGCGCTTCATGCGCCTTATCAGCTCCTCCGTTTTTCCGGAAAACATAGAGCCGCACACCACTTCAATTCTTCCGGGGCGGTGTGCTTCCCCTACTAAATTATTGTTCATTTGAGCGCAAAATTACAAAGACGTTTTAAAAATTGCAAAGAAACACACATATTTTTTGCTACAGCTGATTAATATCCTTATATTTGCGGTTACATATGGGAACATTATATATCGTGCCGACCCCAGTCGGCAATATGGAGGATATGACACTACGTGCAATCCGCATCTTGAAAGAAGCGGATTTGGTATTGGCTGAGGACACTCGCACCTCGAGCCATCTGCTGAGTCATTTCGAGATAAAGAACCAGCTCATGGCCCACCACAAGTTCAACGAGCACGGCACTACCGCCGGCATCGTGGAGCGACTGAAGGGCGGGCAGACGATAGCCCTAATCAGCGATGCCGGGACTCCGGGCATCAGCGACCCGGGCTTCTTCCTTGCCCGCGAGGCTGCCGCAGCCGGCATAACCGTACAGTGTCTGCCCGGTGCAACGGCTTTCGTACCGGCTCTTGTATCTTCGGGATTGCCTTGCGACCGTTTCTGTTTCGAGGGTTTCCTGCCGCAGAAGAAGGGACGCGCCACAAAGCTTGAAAGTCTGAAAGACGAGACCCGCACCATGATATTCTATGAGTCGCCATACCGCGTGGTCAAGACTCTCACACAGTTTATAGAATATTTCGGTCCGGAGCGCCAAGCAAGTGCCTGCCGCGAGATATCCAAGATTCACGAAGAGAGCGTAAGGGGCACACTCGCCGAGGTACTCGCCCACTTCGAGGAAATTCCGCCGAAGGGAGAATTCGTAATCGTTGTGGCTGGAGCCGACGAAAAGAAAATAAAGGAATTGAAAAAAGACAAGAAGAACGACTGTGAAGAAGAAGGAGGATACAAGAAGAAAAAGAAGAAGAAATTCATTACAGCAGACGACGAGGAGCCTACAGAATAAAGGCTACAGTCTGACAAACAAAACATATCTCCGGAACATATCCCGGACAAACGGAAACAAAACACTACATTCAATATGACTATGAGGAAAATTCTGTTAGCAGCATTTTGCATGGCAGCGATAGTTGCCTGCAAGAACGAAAAGGCGGAACAGCCACAGGTAAACGTTATGCAGAACGACTCTCTGCAGAAGATTATCGAGCAGCGAGACAACGAGATAAACGACATGATGGGAATTCTGAACGATGTGGAAGAGGGATTCCGCGCCATCAACAAGGCTGAAGACCGCGTGACTCTCGCCAAAGACGGTGAGGGACAGAACAAGCAACAGCAGATTAGGGAGAATATCCAGTTTATCCAGCAGCGAATGACTGAAAACAAGCAGCTCATCTCCAAACTGCAGCAGCAGATGCGCGAAAGTTCGTTCAAGAGTTCTGAACTTAAACGCACCGTGGAAAATCTCATCAAGCAGATGGAAGAAAAGGACGAGCAGCTGAAGCAGCTCCGCGCCGAACTGGAGGCTAAGGATATCCACATCGCTGAACTCGACGCTACGATAAATACCCTGAACACTAACGTGTCTGACCTGAAGACGGAAAGCGAACAGAAGACGCAGACTATCGACACTCAGGACAAGCAGCTCAACACGGCATGGTTTGCCTTTGGCACAAAGAAGGAGTTGAAGAAACAGAATGTCCTTGTCAAGGGCAAGGTATTGCAGGGCAATTTCAACAAGAATTATTTCACGAAGATTGACATCCGCATCGACAAGGAAATCAAGCTCTACTCTAAGTCGGCAAAGATTCTCACCATGCACCCGTCGAGCAGCTATACCTTAGCTACCGACGCTAAAGACCAATACGTGCTGAGAATTACTAACCCACAGCTGTTCTGGAGCACAAGCAAATATCTTGTAATTCAAGTGAAGTAAAATTGAAAAAAATGAAAAATTGAAAGATTGAAAAATAGGAAAATTGATAAATTGAAAAATATAAAAGACAGGCTTTATAGAGAGATTCATAGAGCCTGTCTTTATTTTAAATTCTTCAATCGTTAACAATTTTCATTTTTCAATTTTTAATTTTTTAATTTTTCAA
>DAIOXG010000298.1:0-3867 GCA_036758085.1 Prevotella sp.
GAACTGCAATATCGAGGCGATGATAGATGAGATGAAGCCTTGGTACGACAATTATTGCTTTTCAAAAAATGCATTAAACACTCAGAGCCGAGTATTCAATTGTGATATGGTAATATATTATCTCCGTAATTATATTGATTATAGGCAGGCACCAGACCAGATGATAGACCCCAATACGATGATGGACTACGGAAAGATGAAGAAACTGCTGCAGCTTGACAAGCTTGACGGCGACCGCAAGGGCGTTATCCAAACGATAGCCGAGACGGGACAGGTCATTGCCCCTTTGGTTGAGACATTCTCAGCCTACCGCCTTACCGACCCGCAGATATTCACAAGTCTGCTGTTCTACTATGGCATGCTTACCATCAACGGCACGAGGGGTGACAAGATGATTTTCGGCATTCCTAACAATAATGTGCGCAAGCAGTACTACGGCTATCTGAAAGAGCTGTATGAAGCCAAGTCGTATGTAGACACCAATCAGCTCACCGACTATTACTATGATATGGCTTATGACGGGAAATGGCGCGAGGGACTGCGGTTTATGGCTGATGCCTATACAAAAGTTTCTTCTGTAAGAGACGGTATAGAGTCGGAACGCAACCTGCAGGGTTTCTTCATGGCATACTTGAATCTGAACAACTATTATTACACGGCTCCCGAACTGGAGCTTAACCACGGTTTCTGCGATTTCTTTCTCTTGCCAAATCTCACACACTATGCCACAAAGCACAGCTATATTCTTGAACTGAAGGTTCTTTCAAAGAAGGACTTTGATGAAAAGCCGGAGGACGGAAAGCTTTCTAAAGCCGAAAAGCAATGGGAGGATGCCGTTAAACAGATCAACGGCTATGCCATAGCTCCAAGAGTTGAAGCTCTCCGCCAGGGCACAACGCTCCACAAGATTGTAATGCAGTTTGTGGCTGGCAAAATGGTGAGGATGGAGGAAGTGTGAATGAAAAGGTAAAAGCCTTTTAAAATACGACATAATGAATTTTGGAAAATAAAATGATGGCAAGGGTTATAAAAGTTCCCTTGCCATCATTTTTTTAGATTCTTATTTTACTGAACTAAATTCGAAGCTTTAATTATTTTATCTTTGCCTCCCACTCTCCTTTCTCGGAAGTTATCTTGATGATAGATATTCCTTTTGCATTTTGCAGAGGGATTGAAGCGATGTGGCTGTCGGGACGGGCTGATGTTATCCGGCTGCCGGCAGCATCGTATACTTCAACCGCTGTTATCTTCTCGCCGCCAACTGTTGCGAGGTTGATATATTCTGCGTTGCGCTCCATGATGATGCCTGGCTTCTTTATCTCAGTCTGAGTGATAGAAGTAGGAATGGTTGTATCGGTAATGCTGTTCACATGCCATCCGCCGTTAGGCTTCAAACTTGACATCGACGCAGAACCGAGCATTAGTTTATTGTCGAGCACCTCAAGATTGCGCACTCCAAACTGCTCAGGATTGTTGAAACCGTTCTCCGTAACAAATTTTGGAGCTTCGTCTTCATCCGTCATACGAAGGAGTTCAAAGCCCTCGTCAGCTCTGTCAAGTCCGGTAAGCAACTTTGCCACAATAGCAAAGCCCTTGTCGCCGACAAGGTTGGAACCGGCAGCATCGGCAAGGTTCGAAAGGTCCATTGTGCCGATATAAAGATTGTTGTTATACTCCTGCATTGCCCAGATGTATATAGTCCAAAGGTTTCCGAAACCTCCGCGTCCCCACTTTGCTGTAAGTCCGTTAGACTCCAGTTCCCACTTCGTAATCTTTCCTGCCGTGTCGTAAACAGGCTTTGGATTCTTCGTGTCGCCATAAAGCAGCTCGTAGCTGTTGTCCTTGTCGAGTCGCCAGAACGACGGGGTGCGGTAGTTGCCGAGGATAAACGCCAAGGCATCTGGCGAGGTGAGCGAACCATAAGTGCTTTGTGCCCTCGACAGGATATAGTAGTTAGGACAGAACACTCCCCAATACAAATGGTTGCGCCATTCGTGGAATCCAGCAACGGCAGTCAAAGAGCGTCCGAGCGTGACTGTCGGTTCTCCGGCTTCGCTTGTCCACACCTTTGGCCACATCTCGCTGTCGATAGATACTGGAGTGAAGCCGCCTTCGGGAAGTTCCGGACTTACGTGAACGGAAGACATCGTTCCCCACGAACCTATATATATACGGTTATTGAAATAAGCCAGTTCGGCAGCCTCGCTGTCTACGAGTCCCACGATATGGAAGTTCCACGGATCGTTTTTGTCGCCATACCAGCGCAGCAAAGCTCCGATTTTCTTTCCCGTTGTTGGATGTGTTATACCCACGGTAACGTAGAGCACACCGTTTATCACTCGCCAGCGTCTTACGTTTACCACCTTGCATCCGTCTACATCATCCATGCTACTGGCGCTCAGTATGCGGTCGTTGTCGGCATCGTATGCCACGAAAGCTGCCGACACCTTAGAGTCCCAGTCGCTGGCATAAAGTCCCGGTCCTCCGAAGAACACCACTCCGTTGTGAACGCCGCAGGAGCGAAGTCCCTGACAATTCTTCAATATCGGATATTCCTCCATCGAAGGAGTGATGTCGGTAACGACGCCCGACTTCGTGTCGTAGCTGTACATGCGTGGCGGACGGATGTCGGCATATTTGCTATTCACGTCGCCCTCTTTGTAAGCCTCCTTAGCATAAGCCGACTGTCCGTATTCACATGCCCAGCACTTGTTTTCATACGGAGTATTGTCGCCCACGCCCGGCTGCACGAAGTTGCCGTAGCCCTGCATACAGAGGTAGTTGTTGTTGGTAGACCAGAATAGCTTGTCTTTGTATGTTCCCATACCCCATACGTAAGAGCCGTTGCGCTTGCCCTTTCCGCCATTCTGCTCCACTTCTTCAATTTCGCTTTCCGACAATCCCTCCGGCACATATTTGTTATCAGTGTTTGCCAAACCGTAATAAGCCTCGTCTACAGGAGCCTGGAACACCGTGTCAACAGTCAATCTGCTGTCCATGTCGAGTTCAGGACGCACACGGTTTACTACCTGAAACAGATAGAGCGGATAAACCTTCTTGACATACTCAATCAGCTGCTTAAAGTTGTCTTCGTTTATTCTGAGTTGTTTCAGCAATTCGATTATCTTTGCTATTGTCTCCTGATTGAAACAGTACGTACCGTCTCCGTCGGTATACTTTTCCGCAATGAGCTGATGAATCTTTGTCAGAGTCTTTCGCCCATTGGCGGTATTAAGTTCCGGACGCAGCGTAGTAACGAAATGCAAGAACTGTCTGCAGTCTTTCGTATTGTCGTATTGAGAGACTACAGAGCAGAAGTCTTTAACTTCGTTCTTGGTTGGCGTATTGCCATTCCCTGCTAACGCCATAGCAGATATCATGAGTCCGATAACACTCATAACGATAGTTCTGTTAATTTTCATTTTTACCTTACATTTTAATAAATATGACCATTTGTTCCTTAATGCTGCAAAGTTAATACAAAAATTAGAACTTTTGCATCTTGTGTTGATTTTTTGTTTTTCAAATAAGTTATTGCTAAGTTGGAAATAACTATTGCAAACTTAGGAATAAGTATTGCAAACTTGGAAATAACTATTGCAAAGTTTGCAATAACTTTTTGCATTCTTTTTATTACTGTTTCTTATCATGAAATGAGGTATCATTATTGTTATTTATTCATAATGAATTGTCATTTGCACATTTAAAATATTGCAGAATTAAAATATAGCAGTATCTTTGCATTGTCTTAAAGATAAGACAGTAAAAAGATTGTATGATGAACAAGTTTGACATAAGGAGAATGAGGTTTGCACGCTTGCTGCTGCTGGTATACCTGTCGCTGCTGCTTGCCGTCAGCTTCCACCA
>DAIOXG010000299.1:0-3835 GCA_036758085.1 Prevotella sp.
TGTAGAAAACAATTTGTTCAATGACACTGAACCATTATTCAATGACATTGAACCATTATTCAATGACACTGAACCATTATTCAATGGCATTGAACGTTTTTTTCTCATACAAACTCAGGCAATACATACGTGGTCCTATTGCCTTATTATGTTCTCTGCTTGCGTTTTTCTTTTAAGCAGAAAAACGCAAGCGGAAAAGATAAATACAAGGGGCGTATCAGAAGTTCACGCCGAAGTTGAGAGTCAGGCATCCGTTATGGGATGTGTCAAACTCGTCGTGGCAGATATTGGCGAGACCGATATCATAGGTCAGGTCGAAATAGAACATGTCGTAGGCTGCTCCACACCCAACACGCAGTCCGCCATCGAAGCGTTTGAAGCGGTCGCTGGAGAAGGAACTCTCCGATTCACGCAGTCCGTAGTTCTTTATCTTTCCCCCTACTCCACAGGCGAGATATCCTCCGGCAAACGGTTGCACTGAGAAGTGGTCGTCGATGGCATAGGCATATTTTACGGTTATCGGCACCTCAAGATAATTCAGGTCGTAGGTCATCTTCTTGCCGTTCTGGAGCTTTTTCTTTCCTCCTTTTTCTGTATAATAGAGTCCTGTTTCAAGAAACAGCGGCGTGCGGTCTGACAGGGCTATGCCTGCCACAGCACCGATGTTGAGTCCTGTCTGCGAATCGCCGCCGTCGAGGGTCTCATCGTCGGAGTTTACTGTAGAGAACGACGGACCGATACGCAGTCCGTAGTAGTTTTCGCCACTTGCATACATGTTTCCGCCTCGTCTAGTGGAGTAATCGAGATGCCCTGTACGCTCGTTATAGTATCTGCTGTTGCGGTAAGCCTGTGCCTGTGCAGCAGAGCCTGTAAGCATGAGTGCCGCTAATGCTATAAAGAAAAACTTTTTCATAATTCCGTTGTTTTTAATTAATAACTGTGATTTTTCAAGGCAAAGGTATCACCATTTTCTTTCTTTGCTGAGGGAATATCCCTAAAACCTCGTGGGGATTTCCATATTATAATATTCCATACAAAACATGCAAACGTTTGCACTTAATGGCTGCACTTTTTTATTACATGCGTGGAACAACAAACAACATTATACATTACATTTGCAAAAAATATCAAACAAGCCTAAAAAGCATAAATAAAAAAGCCTACTGGAAGTCTGCCATTTGGCGGATGTATCTACATATTAATATATGCAATAAGTTGACTAACAATTTTAATAACATAAAAATTACTAATGATGAAGCAGGTTAAATTCAGTAATGCCTTGAGGACTGCTGCCTTGACTGGCGGACTTTTCCTTACGGCAAGTGCCTTCGGACAACAGGTCATCGTAAAGGGACATGTGAAGGACTCTACTGGCGAACCGGTTATCGGAGCTACGGTGCGAGTTGAAGGCACCGACGGCGGAACGGTAACGGATTTCGACGGTAACTTCTCTATTAAGGCTGACGCCAAGTCTGTAATCAAAATCTCCTACATCGGCTACGAAACAGCCACAACAAAAGCAGGACAGAACATCAACATCATCCTGAAGGAAGAGGCTGACAACAAACTGAACGAGGTTGTCGTTATCGGTTACGGCCGCGCAAAGAAAACGGACCTCACAGGTTCGGTTACGGCTATGAAGCCGGACGAACTGTCGAAGGGTATCACAAACAACGCTTCGGACATGCTCGTGGGTAAAGTGGCTGGTGTCGACGTACAGACCACTGGCGGTGCTCCGGGTGCCGGTGCACAGATTCGTATCCGTGGCGGTGCTTCGCTTTCGGCAAGCAACGACCCGCTGTATGTTATCGACGGACTGGTTATCGACAACAACACGGCTACGGGTATGAGTAATATCCTGGCAAACATCAACCCTAATGATATCGAGAGTTTCACCGTGTTGAAGAGTGCTTCGGCAACGGCCATCTACGGTTCACGTGCCAGCAACGGTGTCATCATCATCACTACAAAGAAGGGACGCAACGGACAGAAACCTACGTTCTCTTACAACGGCGACATTACCGTTTCTACAGCGCTGAAGAAATACAACGTGCTTAGCGGCGATGAATACAGAAACCTTATCGAGTCGCTCGGCATGAGCCGCGACTTGCTCGGCGACGCAAATACCGACTGGCAGGACGAAATTCTGCGCACATCAGTTTCTACCAACCATAGCGTCAGCATGCAGGGCGGACTGAAGAACATGCCTTACCGCATCAGCGCAGGATACAACATCGGCAACGGTATTTTGAATACAAGTTGGATGCGCCGTTTCAACGCAAGTGTTAATTTGGCACCTTCGTTCCTCAACAAGCACTTGAACTTTAATTTCACAGCAAAATACATGTATGAGAAGGACCGCTATGCCGATAGCGGCGCCATTGGAGCGGCACTCGCCATGGATCCTACTCGTCCGGTACGCATGTCTGATCCGGAATACAGTGTTGTGGGCGGATACTACCAGACTCTGGTAAATGCCTCTTACAGCGACCCTAACTGGAAGAAGACTTCTTACTCGCAGACTCCACAGAACCCTGTTGCTATGCTTGCCAACAAATACTGCCTGGCTAACTCTAATGACTATAGCGGCAACGCAGAAGTGGACTACAAGATTCACGGGTTCGAAGACTTGCACATTCATGCAAGCTTAGGAGCACAGTATACTGCTACCGACCAGAAGACTGACATCAAGCGTACTTCTTACAGCAACAACTATTATGGCCGTCAGGAATTCCTTACATATTATAAATATAATATCGTGGGCAATGCTTACGCTCAGTATATGCATAAGTTCGGCAATCATGACATCGACATCATGGCTGGTGCAGAGCAGTCTCACTACCATCGCTCTGGTATCGACAACATGGGTTACGGTACTGACCAGATGACTGGCGCACGCTTCGACGAAAAAACGAGAAAGGACAAGGAATGGGCTACTCATAACTCGCTCGTTTCTTATTTCGGACGTCTGAACTACAACTTCCTCGACCGTTATCTTATCACTGCTACATTCCGTGCCGACGGTTCTTCGCGCTTTGCAGAAGGACACAAGTGGGGATACTTCCCATCGGCTGCCGTGGCTTGGAAAATCAACAGTGAGCCGTTTATGAAGAATGTTAAGTGGCTCAACGACTTGAAACTCCGCTTCGACTGGGGTAAGACGGGACAGCAAAACGGTATCGACGACTTTGTATATGCCCCGGTTTATGTTAAGGGCGACCAGTACTCACAGTATCCGTTCGGTGATGCATATTACTCTACTATGCGCCCTAACAAATACAACAAGAACCTGACTTGGGAGAAGACGGAAACATGGAACGTGGGTGTGGACTTTGCCGCTCTCAACAACCGGTTCACTTTCTCTCTCGACGGATATATCCGCAATACGAAAGACCTTCTAGCTAACGTCTCTACACAGGCTGGCGTAACATTGGGCGACAACCTGCTGCAGAATGTGGGTTCGCTGCGCAACTACGGTCTAGAACTGTCGTTCGACGTGAAGCCGGTGGTTACGAAAGACTTTACATGGGACCTCACATACAACGTGGGATGGAACAAGAACAAGATAACTGCCCTTAATGCCGGCGATGACGACTGGGTTTGGGTGAACAGCACTGAGGCTGCACGCGGTGTTGCTACGAAACTGCAGCGCAACAAGGTGGGCGAGCCTATCAACTCCTTCTTCGTTTACCAGCAGGCTTACGACAAGGACGGAAAGCCTATCGAGGGTGTATATGTAGACCGCGACGGCAACGGCGTTATCGACGACGGCGACCGCTACTACTACAAGAGTCCGGCTGCCGATGTGCTCATGGGTCTTACATCAAAGCTCCTC
>DAIOXG010000300.1:0-3825 GCA_036758085.1 Prevotella sp.
CCACTTCCACCTCAAAAGCGTGGCACTTTTCCCCTTTAACCAGCCCACTTTTTCCGGCTAAACAACACATAAAAATTCATCAAAAATAATTGGAAAATAATTGGAAAATAATTGGGAAAAAAGCTTGCAAAACAGCAGAAAATTTAGTATATTTGCATAGGATTTGAGAAACAACTCAACCAACGCAAAAACCAATTTTTTATTAACAAATAACCATTAAAAACACAACAGCTATGATTCGTTACAAAAAGTATCAAAACCTAAATGAGGCCAATGAGTCAACCTACAAGAAATGGTTTGCACGTGCCGTGGCTGAGGACACCGTAGACCTCAACAAACTGGCGGAACACATGTCGAAACATCACACGCCGTATTCCCAGGGCTGCATACGCGGAGTGCTCCGCGATATGGTAGACTGCGTGAAGGAGCTGGTGCTCGACGGCAAGAACGTGAAGATTGACGACCTCGCTATCTTCAGCGTGGGAATAAGCACACAGGGTGCCAATACCGCCGCTGAGTTCACCCATGCCACTAACATCAAGAAGTGTACTCTCAGATGCCGACCAACGGGTAACCTACGACCGACTACGATGGTGGACGAGGTGCAATATCGCGAATACGGCGAATACGTGTCGGGAGGCACTACCAAGAAGGAGGATTCTCCAGGACAATAATTTCTGCTGACTGCTGACAAAAAAATCCGGACGGTACGAGTCTGCGGCAAAACCGCAAAACCTGTATCCGTCCGGATTACTTACAGAAGTCTATTGTGTTCTTTTCTTTATTGCTTGTCGAGCATTACGGCGAAGTATGCCTTCTTGCCCGTAGGAGAAAGTCCCTTGAGGATAAGCACAGGGTCTTTGCTTGTAGAAGCATCCTTAACGGCTTTCTGCAAATCGTTCAGACTCTTCATCGGAGTGTCGTTTGCCTGCTGGATGATAAAGCCTTTGTATACGGCAGCATCCTTCAGCGCTCCGTTGTTTACCTTTGTTACTACGAGTCCGTAGGTGATGCTCAAGTCTTTCTTCTCCTGCTCCGTTACCGGGCGGAATGTTCCTCCGAGCACATCCAGGTCGGCATCCTTCACGATGTTCGTGTTGCCCTGCTCATTCTTCAGAGTGATCGTGGCTGTCTTCTTTGCCTTCTTGCGCAGATACGTTACGCTGACCTTGTCGCCCGGACGCTTGTTGACGAGATACTCCTGGAGCTCGCTCATCTTCACTACCTTCTTGCCGTCGATTGCGGTAATCACGTCGCCTTCTTTCAGTCCTGCCTCAGCAGCCGAACCGCCGTCTTCTACCTTGGCTACATAGATTCCCTCCATCGTACCGAGGTCTACATCCTTTCCGGCTTCCTTCTGCTGGTCGAAGTAGTTGTTTACGTTCATGCCCTGGATGCCGAGCAGTCCGCGCTGAACAACGCCGTATTTCTTCAAGTCTGCCACTACCTTGTTCATGATTGTAGTTGGAATGGCGAATCCGTATCCGCTATAGCTGCCCGTCTGTGAATAGAGCATAGCGTTTATTCCCACAAGCTCTCCGCGGGTGTTTACCAGCGCACCGCCCGAGTTTCCAGCGTTGATGGCGGCATCGGTCTGAATGAACGACTCTATGCCGTTTGCACCGAGCGAACGTGCCTTTGCGCTCACGATACCGGCAGTTACCGTAGAATTGAGGTTGAACGGGTTGCCTACGGCAAGTACCCACTCGCCGACCTTCAGTTTGTCGCTATCGCCAATAGGAAGAGCCGGCAGGTCTTTTGCGCTGATTTTGATAAGAGCCAAATCGGTGGTCTTGTCGGTTCCTATAATGCGTGCGGAATATTCTTTATTGTCGTTGAGGGTAACGGTTAGTTCGTCGGCACCCTCCACAACGTGGTTGTTCGTAACGATGTATCCGTCGGTAGAGATTATTACTCCCGATCCTGCGCCTTCCTTCTTAGGGGTCTGCACTTTGCGCTTTTGTGTTCCGCCGTTTCCGCCGTTAGGGTTGCCGAAGAAACCGAACGGGTCGAAGAAATCCCCGAATGGGTCAGACTGCACGTCGACGGTCTGGATTTTACTGTTCTGTAGGAATTTGATATGAACGACAGAAGGCAATGCCTTCTCTGCGGCATAAGTCAGGTCTACTGGTTGACTTGGCACAGCAGCAACGCTTGCTACTGTAAATCCCGGTGTAGCGACAGTCAGCGTGATTGCTGCGGCTGCCAATGCTAAACGATTAGAAAAATTTCCCATGTCTAATATCTTTTATGTTTGTTATTGCTTTGTATCTACTATGTTTTGTTATTGCTTTGTATTTGCTTAGCAAAAAGTTTGCCGAATATACGGACAAACTGTCTTGCCGTCATTTTTCGGAGTGCAAATATAGACGCAAAGATTGTTAAACTGACAATTTGTCGTTGATATTTCTTCTCTTTTAACACTCAATATGTAAGCGTTAACGGCTCTTAGCTTGCCAGCTGATATTTTTTACTTTTCTTTAAACTGCAATTTTTTTTGGGGATTAGGGAATATGGATTAGGGATTGTTTGAATCTATGGCTACAATATTACAGGTACAACTTTGTCTTAGCCAATAGACTTTATCCTATGAATTATACAGGCTAATTCAGGAAGATTCATAATTATTAAAAGAGAAAACGTTTACGCTAAATTATTCGAGAATAAAAAGATTTTATTTTCACGAAAGAAATAAAAGCTGTAATTTTGATGCCGAAAACTATAAATCTATATGAAGAAAAAGATTGTAACATTCGGTGAAATCATGCTCAGAATGACTCGTCCGGGAAAGGAACGCATCATTCAAGGCAGCAAATGGAACGGATATTTCGGAGGCAGCGAGGCTAACGTTGCCGTATCACTTGCCATGTTTGGCGACAATATCGAATACGTTACACGGTTGCCTAATAATAAAATAGGTATGGCGTGTATGGACGAGATTAGAAAATACAACGTGGGAGTGGACAATATTGAATGGGGTGGCGACAGACTCGGACTGTACTATTATGAGGAGTCGGCTTCGATGAGAAGCTCTAATATCGTTTACGACCGCGAAGACTCGTCGCTGACCACTCTGAAGGCTGGCATGATTAACTGGAAGAAGGCTTTCCGGGGAGCTGGACTGTTCCACTGGTCGGGCATTTCGAGCGCTCTCTCCCAGGGGGCGGCTGATGCCACGCGCGAGGCTGTGGACGAGGCTGAAAAGGAGGGACTTGTCATTTCTTGCGACATCAACCACAGGGCTAACCTATGGAGATACGGCAAGGATGCCCACGACGTGTTGTTCCCGATGGCGAAGAAGAGCGACATCATGTTTGGCACGGCTGGCGAATGGAAGCTTATCACGGGGATTACTCCGCCCGAATTCAAGGCGGTAAGTGCCGACTACGAAATTGACAAGGCTGCGTATGAGGATTATTTCCGGAAGGCGGGGGAGATTCTGCCTAAGGCAAAGAAGATGATTCTCGTTTTGAGAAATACTCTTTCGGCTAACCACCATCTGCTCTCGGGAGTGATCTTTGCCGAGGGTAAGCTTTATACTACGCGCATCTACGACATCGACAATGTTGTTGACCCGATGGGCGTGGGCGATGCCTTTATTGCCGCTTATCTGCATGCTTATACCACTTGGGGCGACGACAACCAGCATTGTCTGGAATTCTCTCTCGCATCCTCGGCTCTGAAGAATACTATCCAGGGCGACTTCAATCTCTTTACGGAAGAGGAGGTCGAGGATATTATGAAAGGGAATTACGAGGAAAATATCGGATGAGCGAAATGAAGAATTGCTTCGCAAAATGAAGAATGAAGAATTGCCGGGCAAAA
>DAIOXG010000301.1:0-3817 GCA_036758085.1 Prevotella sp.
AGAATTCATCATTTCTTTTTGTTAGCCTCCATTAATCTTTCCAGTTTCTCTTTCTCTCCTACAACCCATATCGTGTCTTCGTTTTGGAATCTGTGTGCCGGCGAGAGCATTGACAGCGTTTCCTCGCCTTCCTCCATGCCCACAACCATACAGTCGAATTTGTCGCGTATACCGCTTTCAGAGAGAGTCTTGCCGAAGAATTGTCCTTTATCGCTGATTACGAGTTGGCGCAGTTTCATCTCCCGCTTCTCAATATTAGGGTCTTCGGGATGAAGATTTGAGCGAAGGGCATTGCCGAATGCCGTAAGCTGGTCGTCGCTGCCGATAGCCTGAATCTTGTCGCCGGGAAATATGCGGTCGTCGCCGCTCGGAATGTTAATCCTCTGTCTGCCGCGAAGCACGCTGCTGACATTTATTCCGAATTTCTTCCTCAGTTGCAGTTCGCTGAGCGTCTTGCCTGCCCATAAAGAATCCTCCGGTATGTCGAAGTCTGAAATATGAATATCGCGGTCGAGCAGGTGCCCCTCGTATAGCGGACGCTTGTGGCCGTAAACCTGAGCCTTTATGTCTCGCGAGTGTAGGTTCTGTATGAACAGACGCTCCATTCGGATACTCCTCTTCTTCAGGTGTCGCGAGAGAATCATCAGTGTTACGACCACGATGGCAATGACTATCATCAGTGCATTTGTAAATCGGGTAAGATAGTTGCAAATATAGAATATAAATGCCATGGCAATCATGAAGCGCACGATGATGGTAAAGACGAGCGGAGCGCGGTTCATCTTGTTTTCACGCCATAGTTTCCGGAATTCCTCGCTGTGGTTCTTCTTCATAACCATTGCACGAAGGAATGGCGATATCAATGAAACGGTAATAAGTCCGCAAACGGCATTGGCCCACCAGTGTGGCAAGACCTGTCGTAGCGGCAGCAATGCAAAAGTAAACATCAGGGCGATGACAGCCACCGAGAGGATGGAATAAATTACCGTGATGCGTAGCAGTTGCATGATGAGGCTGCGCCAGTTGCCCTGCGGTGCCGACGATGGGTGGCTCAGCGCCAAATCGTTGAGCATGCGGATGATATTCTTTGGCAGATGTTTTTCTAAATTATTGTATGCCGGAGTTGACAGGCGAATCATATATGGAGTGAGGAATGTTGTAATCACCGACACTGCCACAACCACAGGGTATAGAAAATCGCCAATCACGCCGAGCGACAGTCCGAGCGAGGCGATGATAAATGAGAACTCTCCGATTTGTGCCATGGAGAATCCGCATTGCATTGCCGACTTCAAAGATTGTCCGCTGATAAGAAAGCCAAAGGAGCCGAACATGGCTTGTCCGATGAGAATTGTCAGTACCTGTACTATAATCGGCACGCTATATTCTACAAGAATTTTCGGGTCGACGAGCATGCCGACAGATACGAAGAATATTGCCCCAAACAGATTCTTTACCGGTTCAACGAGCTTTATTATCTTCTCTGCCTCCACCGTTTCGGCAAGTATGCTACCCATGACAAAAGCTCCGAAGGCACTGCTGAAGCCCACCTTCGTTGATATTACCGCCATGGCACAACACAGTCCGAGTGAGACGATGAGCAACGTTTCGCTGTTAATCAGTTTTCTTGAACTCCGCAGCAGCCACGGTATGGCGAAGATTCCCACCACGAACCACAGGATAAGGAAGAAGCCTATGCGCACCACACTGCCCAGCATCTGTCCGCCGCTGATATTGGCTCCCGAAGCCAAAGCCGACAGCATCACCATCATGACGATGGCAAGCATGTCTTCAAGAATCAGCACGCTCATCACCATACTGGCGAAGCGCTGTTGCCGGAGTCCCAGGTCGTCGAAAGCCTTATATATAATAGTGGTGGAGCTCATGGCAAGCATACCGCCGAGGAAGATGCAGTCCATGCGACCCCACCCGAAGCCGTGCCCTACAATCATTCCGAGTGCCATCATGCAGAACACTATGACGCATGTGGCAATAATGGGCGACGACCCCATCTTCACTATTTTCTTGAAAGAGAAATCGAGTCCTAAAGAAAAGAGCAAGAACATCACTCCGATGTCTGCCCAAGTATGGATGTCGGCAATGTCCATTACCGACATGATATAAGGCATCTTCGGACTGACAAGGAATCCTGCTACAACGTAGCCAAGGACAAGTGGTTGTTTGAGTCGCTTGAAAATTATCGTTACTATTCCCGCTACGACGAGAATTAGTGCAAGGTCGTTGATAAGGTGTGGAAGTTCGCTCATATAATAAGTTAAAAAAACACCCTTGCCTGTATATCTGAATATGTTGCAAGGGTGTTGTGTTATTCTTTTAGTCGTTGAAATCTGCTGTCAGTTCACAAATCTTCACTACCGTCTGCATAGCCTTCTCCATAACCTGGATGCTCACAAACTCGTAAGGTCCGTGGAAGTTCACGCCGCCGGCGAAGATGTTAGGGCAGGGCAGACCTTTGAACGAGAGCTGTGCTCCGTCAGTTCCGCCGCGGATAGGCTCCACCTTCGGCGGAACGCCGCAAAGTTCCATTGCCTTCAATACGATGTCGATTACGTACATGTTCGGATCTATCTTTTCCTTCATGTTGTAATATTGGTCGCTGACAGTGATGTCTACCGTTCCCTCTCCGTATTTTTCGTTCATCTTATCGGCAACCGACTTGATGAAGCGTTTGCGTTCTTCGAATTTCTTGCGGTCGTGGTCGCGGATGATGTATGAGAGCTTTGCATTCTCGATATTGCTCTCGATGCCCAGCAGATGATAGAATCCCTCGTAGCCCTCTGTCGTCTCCGGTGTCTCGTTGGCAGGGAGCATACCGATAAATTCGGCAGCCAGCATATTGGCATTAATCATTTTACCCTTGGCATATCCCGGGTGAACGCTCACTCCGTGGATATGAACCTTTGCTGATGCTGCATTGAAGTTCTCGTATTCCAGGTCGCCCAGGTCGCCGCCGTCCATAGTATAAGCCCACTGACAGCCGAATTTCTCTACATTGAAGTGGTGAGCGCCCATGCCGATTTCCTCGTCCGGGTTGAATCCCATACGGATATCACCGTGCTTAATCTCGTCGTGGTCGCGCAGCCAGCACATGGCCTGCACGATTTCTGCGATACCCGCCTTGTCGTCGGCACCAAGCAGCGTATGACCGTCGGTAACGATAAGGTCTTCGCCCTTGTGCTGAAGCAGTTCGGGGAATTTTTTTGGCGATGAAACGATGCCTTCTGAGAGTGTGATGTCTCCGCCGTCGTAGTTCTCCACGATGCGTGGTTTGATATCCTTTCCGCTGCAGTCAGGCGACGTGTCGTAGTGGCTGATAAATCCTATTGTAGGAATCTCCTTCTTAGTGTTAGCCTTCAGTGTTGCGTAGATATATCCCTGTTCGTCCATCTCCACGTCGCTGAAGCCTTCGGCTTTCAGTTCGTCGCGCAGATACTCGGCGAATACGAGTTGTTTGCTTGTGCTCGGCACTGTCTGGCTCTCTTCAGCCGACTGAGTATCGAACTTCACATAGTTCAAGAATCTTTCGGTTATGTTCATTTCCGTATTTGTTTTTATTATGGTTAAGTCAATATGTCAGCAAAATTATAAATGAAATTTGATGTATGCAAGTATTTGCAGGGAAATTAAGCATATTTCTTCAACACAAGAAGTTAAAGTTTCTAACATTATAACTTTAAGTAGTTTTGTGTATACTGTATTAACAACAATTGTAATTTATCGTTTTAATCATGAAAAAAAATAAAAAGAATTTTCTATACCGATAGAAGTTACAAAAAAGTCCTTAATGATACTTTGG
>DAIOXG010000302.1:0-3795 GCA_036758085.1 Prevotella sp.
TGCCCCGGTTTCTGACACGCCAACAAGTTCTATAAAAGTTATGCAAAAAATATATTCTATTTCTCTCTCAAAAACCTGTAGCCGAACCTTTCACAGGCTGCACGCTCCAGTTCCTCTCTGTATTCCGGGGCGGCAATACGGATAAGCTCATGCGCACGCTGTGCAAGGTCTTTGCCTTTCAAGAAAGCTGCTCCGTATTCCGTAACCACATATTGTGTCTGGAAACGGGTGGTAACCACTCCTGCACCTTCGGTCAATACCGGTTTTATCTTTGATATTCCCTTGCCCGATGTAGCGGTCATGGCGATAAACGTCTTTCCACCTTCCGACAAGGCTCCGCCATACATAAAGTCGTGTTGTCCGCCCACGCCGGAGAAGAGTCTTGTTCCGATGGAATCGGCACACACCTGTCCGGTCAAGTCCACCTCGATTGCCGAGTTTATCGACATCACCTTCGGGTTCTGCCTTATGCGGAACGGATCGTTAGTCCATGCCACATCCTTGAATATCATGTCCTCGTTATAGTCCATATATTCATAAAGCGCCTTCGACCCGAGGGCAAGCGACGCCACACTTTTTCCCGGCATCACCACCTTCTGCGAATTGTTTATCACTCCGCTCTTTATCAGCGGCAACACGCCGTCGGTCATCGCCTCGGTGTGCAGACCCAGGTTCTTGTGGTTGCGCAGTCCGTTGAGCACGGCATTCGGTATTCCGCCCACGCCAATCTGCAGCGTTGCCCCGTCGGGGATAAGTTCGGCAATATAGTGTCCGATTTTCGTTTCCCTCTCGTTTGGCACCGCCGTAGGCACCTCCACCAACGGGTCGTCTACTTCCACACAAGCGTCGATGTCATTGATGTGTATAAGCGGGTCGCCGTAGGAGAACGGCATCTGCTTGTTCACCTGAGCGATGATAGTTTTGGAACATTCCGCAGCACTGAAGGCCAAGTCTGCCGACACGCCATAGCTGCAATATCCGTCTTTGTTTGGCGGCGACACATTGAGCAGGGTTACATCGAGCGGCAGATAGCCCTCGCGGAACAGAGCCGGCACCTCACCGAGGAAGCACGGGATAATCTGTGCCTCGCCCCTGTCTACCGCCTTGCGTATACTGTTGGCGATAAACAAGCTGCGCGGTATGAAGTTGTCGCGCAGTTCCGTCTTGGCATACGGAGCCTCTCTTCTGCCCACGGCAAAGGCTGAATACATCTCAACGCCTTCCAGCTCCGGTGCACGTGCGGTGATGGCATCCAGGAGCACCTCGGGAATGGATGTACTGCCCTGTATGAACACCCTGTCGTGGCTCTTTATCAGTTTTGCCGCCTCAGCAGCAGATACATATTTCGGTTTCATCGTTCATTTAATCTATTGGAAAATTCCTGTTGAACACCTCCAGTCTTTCGTCGAGCAACGGATAATGCTCGTCCCTCAGCATCGACGTGCATACTCGTATTCCCTGCTGCTCGCTACCCGTAGTGCGCAGCGAGATTGCCGCCACGCCATAGTGTATGAGTTCAGCAAGGAGTTCATCTCCCGAGAATCCCTTTCTGCCGATGGTAAAGAAGAATCCGTCGCTCACGTCCTGCTTCAGGTCTTTATCGTAGACGATATGGAAGCCGTGACGCAGAAAGACTTTTTTCAGCCTTGCTGCCCTTCGGGCATACTCCCGGTTCTCGGTAACGAAATCCAGCTTCCCGTCGCATGCCGCCTTATACATTGTGGCAAGTGCACATTGGGCAGAATGGCACACTCCCGACGAGAGTGTATATAATATGGTATATATGAATGCCCTGCCGAGGGTGTCCATGCCAAGAGTTTCCTTCAAGTGCGGATACACCCTGTCGTATAGCGTGTTGCTGATAGCCACCGTTGCCACCCGCTCTCCGGCATAGCTGAATATTTTTGATGCCGAAAGCATGAGCATATAATTGTCGGTATAGCGTGCCACGGTACTCTGATATGGCGGTTCGAAAGGCTTTCCTATATATTTGCGCGAGTCCATGCCGAGATATGCAAGGTCTTCTATTACCACGGCATCATATTTCGTGGCAAGTTCGCCGATATATTGCAGTTCTTCTTCCGTGAAGCACACCCACGAGGGGTTGTTTGGATTGGAATACAGGATGGCAGCGATATTGCCCTTTTCAAGATGGCGCTCCAGTTCCTCGCACAACTTCGCCCCGCGATAGTCGTACACGTCGAAGGTGTCGCGCTTGTAGCCAAGCACCTTTGCCTGGAGTGGCTGCACGGAGAAGCCGGGGTTTATAAACAGTATGGTGTCTTTTTCCTTACAGAGATGCGTGGTAACGATAAACGAGGCAAAGGTGCCCATCATCGAGCCAACCGTTGGCACGCAGCCGTCGGGCTTTACATCAATATCGAGAAACGCCTTTACGAAGCGTGATGCCTCTTTCTTGAGCGGAGCGATGCCGGCAATGTTTGGATATTTGTTTGCCACGCCATTGTCGAGAGCCTCCTTCTGCGCTTCTATTCCTATGCGGCTTGCCTCAAGTCCCGGCGACCCCATTTCGAGATGCACGAACTTCTGTCCGGTAATCTTCTCCAGTTCTTCGGATAGCGCCACCGTCTGTCGGATGGTAGCATCGCCCACCGCCTGTATGTGCATTTTCTTCAGCACATCATCCACGGTTTTCTTGTCAAATGGAATATTCATAAGCTATATCCTTATTCTTTACTCAAGGTTTTAGACCCCCAAGAAACTTAAATCTTTCAATTCTTCAATCTTTCAATTTTTCAATCTTTCAATCTTCCCCCGTCAAGTCCAGCGCGGAAAGCCTTCAGGTTCATCTCCACGATGGCATCTCCCTTGCGGGAGAACACGCTGCGTATGCCTTGCTCTATCTTCTCCACCTCGATACCGAGAAACGGCGAAGCTGCTCCGAGCAACACGATATTGGCGCAGCGTGGCGATGCCGCCTCCTTTGCAATCTTGTCTACATCGAGCGAAACATGGTGGTCTATCGCCTTTATGCTCTGCAGCAAGGTGTCGAGTTCCGGATAGTTGGGGATATTTACGAACGGGGCGGTATTTGTTATTATCCATCCCTCTTTTTTCAGATAAGGCAGATAGCGCATCGCCTCCATCGGTTCGAGAGAGATGATGAGGTCGGCCTTGCCCAGGGGGATAAGGTCTGAGGCGATAGGCTCCGAGCTGATGCGCAAGTTCGACTGCACGTCGCCGCCGCGCTGACTCATGCCGTGCACTTCGGCTTGCTTGATATAAAGGTTCTCCTTTATGGCTGCTGCTCCTATTATTGTGGCAATGGAGAGGATGCCTTGTCCTCCCACTCCCGAAAGAATGATATCTGTATTCATAATCTGTGTTCTCCCTTACTTTTTCTTGTTGTGGCGGCGTGCCGTCTGTATGCACTCGCGGCGCGGTATTACCACGCTCACGCCGGTATATCTTATCTCCTGACGTATCACGTCTTCCATCTCCTTCATGTTCTGTGGCAGCGGCACTACCACTCGTATATGTTCCGGTTCCACACCTATGCCGCGGCAGATGCTCTCTATCCTGCCCGTTCCGGCAGAATCCTGTCCGCCGGTCATTCCCGTGGTGAGGTTATCCGATATTACCACCACGATATTCGATTTCTCGTTTACGGCATCGAGCAGTCCTGTCATTCCGGAGTGTGTGAATGTGGAGTCGCCGATTACAGCCACCGACGGATACTGTCCGGCATCTGCCGCTCCCTTTGCCATCGTTATCGAGGCTCCCATGTCTACCACGGAGTGCAGTGCCTGGTATGGCGGCAGGAAACCGAGGGGG
>DAIOXG010000303.1:0-3773 GCA_036758085.1 Prevotella sp.
GAAAGCATACAGTCGATGCGCATGGCATCTGTGAGCAGAATGATATAGGTTATTTACAGGCAAAATCAGAACAAGAGTACAGAGTAGCTCTCGTAAGGCTGCTTACGGAACAGACAAAGAGACCTATTGTTCTTGAAGCTATCTTTTAAACAGTAGTTCCGTTGCGGGACAATATATATTATGATGATTATTATTTAATACACATACAATATGAGAAACTGGAAAAGTATTGAAGGATTCAACTTCAAAGAAATCTTGTTTGAGGAATGTGAGGGCGTAGCAAAGATAACAATCAACCGTCCGCGTTACAGAAATGCTTTTACTCCACTTACAACGCATGAGATGAGTGTGGCATTTGCTTATTGCCGCGAGGCTCAGAATATAGGCGTGGTAATCTTGACAGGTGCTGGAGACAAGGCATTCTGTTCCGGTGGAGACATGCACGTAAAGGGACGTGGAGGATATGTAGGAGAGGATGGAGTACCGAGACTTAATGTGCTCGACGTACAGAAGCAGATACGCTCTCTGCCAAAGCCGGTTATTGCTATGGTAAATGGCTATGCAATCGGTGGAGGACATGTGTTGCATCTTATGTGCGACCTGACCATCGCCAGCGAGAATGCTATCTTCGGACAGACTGGTCCTAAGGTGGGATCGTTTGATGCTGGCTTTGGTGCGTCATATCTGGCACGCATCGTTGGACAGAAGAAAGCCAGGGAAATATGGTTCCTCTGTAGGCAATACTCAGCGCAAGAAGCAGAAAAAATGGGTATGGTAAACAAGGTGGTGCCGTTTGACAGACTTGAAGACGAGTGTATGGAATGGGCTGAGACAATGATGCAGCGCAGTCCGCTGGCACTCAGAATGATAAAGGCTGGACTTAATGCAGAACTTGACGGACAGGCTGGTATACAGGAGCTTGCCGGTGATGCCACTATGTTGTACTATTTCCTCGACGAGGCACAAGAAGGCGGTAAGGCTTTTTTAGAAAAAAGGAAACCGGATTTTTCTAAATATCCTAAACTGCCTTAAGGAAATATCTTATTGATATATAGTTGTCAAGATATTATTCTCGAATATAGATATGTCTGTTTTGAATATTTAGCAAAGAATTATTGTCATGTACAAAACCGAAATAACAAAAAGGACTCTTCATTTTAAGCAGCCTGCCGGAACATCGCGTGGTATTTATACAATGCATGATATATGGCTTGTAAGTATTTCCTCTGATGAGAATCCGGGAAGAGTGGGAGTGGGAGAGTGTGCCCCATTGCCCGACCTTAGTTGTGACGCTTCATCCAATTATGAGGCAAGACTGCGCGAGCTATTGAACGTATTGGAGATGACGGGGTGTCTGGACTATAATCTAATGAAACCGTACCCGTCGATGCTGTTCGGAATAGAAACGGCAATGCTGAATCTGAAAAACGGACATATCCTCTTTGATACGCCATTCGCCCATGGTAAAGAGGGTATCCCTATAAACGGACTCGTTTGGATGGGGTCTTTTGAAGAAATGAGTGGCAGACTGGAGAAGAAGATTGAAGAAGGCTTCAAGTGTGTGAAACTTAAAATCGGGGCTATTGATTTCGAGAGTGAGCTTGAATTGGTAAAATGTATCCGGAGGAGATTTTCGAAGGACAGTATACAGCTGCGTGTTGATGCAAACGGAGGTTTTTCTGTAGAAGATGCTCCAAGAGTGCTCGAAAGACTTGCCCGTTTCGACATACATTCCATAGAGCAGCCTATCCGACAGGGACATTGGAAGGATATGGCTGAGTTATGTCGTAACACCCCATTGCCTATAGCCCTCGATGAGGAGTTGATAGGAGTGAATATGACAGATATGAAGGAGGAACTTTTAGACAGGATTCGTCCACAGTATCTTGTTTTGAAACCCTCACTTCATGGAGGAATGAAAGGTACGGAAGAATGGGTGCAACTTGCTGGAGAAAGAAACATCGGAAGTTGGATTACAAGTGCGTTGGAGGGAAACGTCGGTCTTGCTGCCGTAGCACAACTTGCGGCATATATATATGGTAGCGGCATAACTCTTGCCCAAGGACTCGGTACTGGCGGATTGTATACAGATAACCTGCCGGCTGTTACAGAGATAAGAGGCGACAAGCTATGGATGAAATGATTGTGTTGATAGCAGGTTAAGCATGTTTGTTGAAAGGAAGAGAATATTGTAGAAGGGCAGATGATATGACACTTTCGGAATTTATTGAGGAATGGAATGATGATACTCCATATATAAAGGTAAAGACAAGTGGCTCTACCGGTAAGCCTAAGGAGATGCTCGTAGAGAAATGCCGGATGAAGGCAAGTGCAAAGATAACGTGTGACTTCCTCGGTCTGACATCAAAAGATACAGCTCTTTTGTGTTTGCCGCTTGATTATATTGCAGGAAAGATGATGGTGGTAAGATGCTTGGAGAGGGGAATGAAGATTGTATCAGTCGCACCGTCGTCGCATCCGCTGAAAGATTTGCAGGAAATTCCAACGTTTGCAGCTATGGTTCCGATGCAAGTATATAACAGTATGGAGAATGAAGAGGAGCGTAGCAAACTGATGAAGATAAAAAATCTGATCATCGGCGGGGGAGCTGTTGACTCAGAGATGGTAAGAAGGTTAAGGCTTTTCGGAAATACCGTCTGGAGTACTTATGGCATGACAGAAACTCTGTCGCATATTGCGCTTAGAAAATTAAGTGGCATGGAAGCTACAGAATATTATTCTCCGTTTGAAGGTGTGGAATTGTATGCTGCAAACGATGGATGCCTTTGTATCAAAGCCCCTGTAGTATGTAAGGATACGCTGAAAACAAACGATATAGTAGAATTCCATGAAGACGGGAGGAGATTCCGCGTAATAGGGAGAAAAGACAATGTAATAGACAGTGGGGGCATCAAGATTCAAATAGAAGAGATAGAGCAAACCTTGAAAGACAGGCTAAATGTAGATTTTGCTGTGTCAAAAATGCAGGATAAGGAATACGGGGAGATTGTTGTACTCCTTTTGGCTCTTCCCGAATTTTGCAAAAATAAGGATAATGACATTTTTCTCTTGTACAGGAAAGGACAATCTCGCAGTATTAAAGATATGGAAGAACCCCGGCTTTTACCTTTTTCTGCATCATTTCTGTTCCTTGCCATTTCGTCTCTTCCGAAATATTGGCAACCGAAGGCTGTTTTTGCTGTTGATAAAATTCCATATACAGAAACGGGAAAGATTGCAAGGGCATCAGTAATAAATATGCTTGATAATTATAGGGGAAATGTATGATAAAGACAGAAAATATGACAAAACCTGTCTTTTATATAGGAAATATTGAAAAATAATGGAAAAGTGTTCGTTAATTTGAAATATTTGTTTATCTTTGCACAATCAAAGAATAATGACATCCTATAGCAATGATATGATGTAGGAAATAATATTAACAACCAATAAATATAAAATCTATGATAGCTGCAAATGTGGTGGAGAATCTCAAGCAGAGATTCCCTAATGAGCCAGAGTATATTCAGGCTGTAAGTCAGGTATTGGCGACAATTGAGGAAGAGTATAACAAGCATCCGGAGTTTGATCGCGCTAACCTTATAGAGAGACTTTGTATTCCAGACAGAATCATCTCTTTCCGTGTATCTTGGGTAGACGACAAAGGAAATGTTCAGACGAACATGGGATATCGTGTGCAGCATAACAACGTAATCGGTCCGTATAAGGGCGGAATACGATTCCACAAGTCTGTAAATCTTGGAATTTTGAAG
>DAIOXG010000304.1:0-3759 GCA_036758085.1 Prevotella sp.
TAAACGTAGAAAAACATTTCGTTTCGACATTCTTATTCTCCTTTCATTTCTTCATTATTATTGTTATTTTCTTAGCGACTTCCCCCTAAACACGATTTTCTTCGTTATCGCCCTCAGTCTGTCCACGGTTCTGTCACCATATTTCTCCATCATTTTTTCCTGTGAACAGTTGGTAGAAAATATCAGCAAATTGCCTTTCTTCTCTGCCTCGTCCACAATGTCGGGGAATCTAATATTCCTGTTGCCATAGCTCACGTCCACCGATTCCTTCCCCACATCATCTATATATATAATGTGTTTCTTTACGATTTCGTCAAACTTGCTGTTCAAGTCTTTCGCGTCGTATAGAGTGATAATCTTGCGAGGAAAGTGATAGAAGTTGAACAGCACGGGCAGAATCTTCGCCCCTATCAGCGTCTTGCCACGTCCACACTCACCGCAAAGCCACAAGCCACGCCCCTTGTTGTCCGTCAGCCATTCCGCAACACCGTCATACTCTGGCTGCCACACGGCACTCTCGCCACAGTAATAGCGCAGACCGCTGACAAGAAGAGCCTTTGCATTCTCAATGTGTATGTTCTCCTTTTTGGGAGTGCCAAAGAAGCCTGTGCCTTGCAGCGACTTCTCATATTCCTCCCACACGGTTTTTATGTCTTTTCCTACCATGTCTCTTCGTCTTTAAATCCATCCTCCTCCTGCTTGTACACCATGCCGATGTCCAACTGTTGTGGATGCCGTGATTGTTTACGTTCGTTCTCGTTCCTCTTCCAAGTAGCCAACCTTCGTGCTATCTCAAACGTCTTCTGCTTCTCCCAGTGCATCTTCGTGCCACCCTCGTTCACTTGTGCCCAGTAGTTGAAGAAGTCTCTAAGCATTTCCCTGGAGTAGCCCTTTTCAAGGAATGGAGTCAAAGCCTCCGCAAAAGCCTTCCTCCTTTCCGCTAAAGTCTTGCCCTTTTCTGGCTTGACAACCTTATATCCCAAGCTTGTCAAATAGGCAATACATTGCCTCGTCCTTTCGTCTTCTTCCATAATCTTATTTTTTACAGTTTCTTTAGATTGTACCCAGTCACCGTATTAAACCACCGACCGTTCCATTCTCTTGCGTCAATGCTTATGTCGCATCCCACAGCGTCACCATTGTCAAGTTGGTTCACAACGTCTACTTGTGCACCTCTAAACGCCACTACTATAGTCTTCGGATATTGCAAACTCGTCACATACCCTATCACCACCTCACATTCTCTCCACTCTTTGCCCGACTGACTTATGCCGCTCTTCTCGGGCAGAATCTTTATTATTGGACCTTCAATATGTATCATCTTAATTCCTAATTTATTAATTCCTCATCGCCAAAGGCGACAATTCAACATTCAACACTCCAAATTCAACACTCTCTACACCCATCCTGCTCCTCCGCTCTCCAGCTCTGCCTTTGCTAACCTCATTCCCCTCTGGTCGTCCTTGCTCGGTATCACCACTTCGCTCGTCGACGCATAGTCCAGGAAATTTCTAATCACGCTCGACATTTCCGCTGTAGTCAGATAGCACAACTTTTTCGGCTTCTTGCTATCCTCCGCGAAAAATATATGTGGGCATACGTCCTGCTGTATCGTTCGCAGCACACTATAGAAACTCTCGCCCTGCTTGTACCCGAAGTAACTGATGATGAAGTTCAGATAAGCCATCTGTTTGTCAGTAGCCACCTCTCTGTGCTTCACAATGTCTATCGCATACCCACAGTCGCGAGCCTTGTCTATCTCTCTCATAGCAGCCATGTACTGCCTTGGGTCGTTCAGTCTCTCAAAAGTCGCCATACCCCCTTACCCCCTTTCAAATTATTTCATTCTTAATGCGTAAAAATGACGCCATCATAACTTATCCATTCTTCAAGCAACTTCCTCCAAAGTTCTCTTTTGACTTCGTTTAAGCATTTCTGCTTCCACTTTGTGTAGCGTCCTTTTACGATAAATTCGCTATAAGGGATTACCAACAATCCTCTTGGCGTATGTTGCACATGACGCTCAACGTACTTCGCTGCCTTCTTTATCTTCCTCGGTACTCTCATTGCTAAAATTTCTTTTAGTCCACTCCATTATTTCCTCGAAACTTTGTTCTCCGCTCTGAAGTTGCTTGATAAAATTTCGTAGCATACCTATTGCGTCGAAACGCGTTTGTGCCACCCAAACCGTTTCCCGTTCTTTGTTTGCGTAGTTAACAATTATTGTCAACAACTCAAGCACACGTTTATCACCACTATTCCGCACAAGTTCGTTATAGTCCTTTACGGATATTGTTACCATTGGTTCCATAATTCCTATTTTTAAAGTTCATCAAATTCTTTTTGCAAACGCTTCTGTGTCTCCACTAATAAATCAAGGAGTTTATTTTTAAACTCCCTGTCGAGTTCTAAAAGTAAATCAATGCCCTTCAATGCCACATCTTTTGGTCCACCACTAATAAATAGATAATTAGTGCTTTTACAAGCATCTATACACCTACTCTTAATGATAGCTTTTTGATATACTTCTACTTTCATATTCTTTGTTGTTTTACATTAATACAATTTCCAATCCCTTCTTCGCCACCCATGTCGGCACACCAGTCTGTCCCGCCACCGTCAGCTCAGCGTGTTTCTTGTCCAGATGTCTCTCGCTCGCATGAATCAGCGTTATAGTCCTCGCTGTCTTCCCTGCATCGCACATCTTCAAGTACTCCACACAATGCTTTAAGCTCATATGACTCAGCCTTACTCTGTCTGCCATCGACTGTATTGTCTTGCCAGTTCGCACGGATTCATCAAGCACCTCGTCCTGATAGTTAGCCTCAATGAGATAATGCGACACTCCCTTCACCACTTGGTGTAAGTTCCAACAGTCCGTCGCAAACATGAGCGTCCCCATTTCCGGATGATGCACAAGATAAGCGTAGCATTCCACGTCATGCTCAACTTTCAGAGGCGTTACTCTGAAATCGCCAACTTGGTATGTCTTGCCATGCTCCACCGCCGTAACGCCAAACTTGTTGTTCTCTTTTACGGCAGAAGTGGAGTAGACTTCTATGCCTGCTTTGGTGTAATCTCTAACGTATTTGCAATGGTCTCCGTGCTCATGCGAACAAATCAACCCCACGCATTTACTTGTCTTCAAGCCCAATTCCTTAGCAGCCATCAGTCTGCAACCTGCTTCGATTACAAGCTGCTCACCATTCTCAGCCTCCAGCAAGTAGCCATTGCCCTTGCTGGAGCTGCCTATTATTTTAAGCGTCATGACTCTCGAACGGATTTTTATTTTCGTCGTCCTCGCTTCTGTCAGGCACTTCATGTGCTGCCATTTTCTGAAGATCACCCTCATTCAGCACCTCTCCCGTCTCTTCATCCACATGAATCACTTCCTTCACCTCCGCAAACTCCTCGTCACGTACCTGCTGAGTCGTTGCCGTAGCCTCATCGTCCGATATGGCTCCCATCATTTCTATTGACAGATAGCCATACTTTGAAAGCAGTCTTCTCAACACAGTTTTGATGCCCATGCTAAGGAAATCGCCTTCCCAACCAACCTTTCCCGTCGGTCCATTCTGTGCCTGTCCGTTCGCAAGGTCGCAAAGATTGTCCACTGTAGGTATAGGGTCTTCCTTCGTTGCCTTGCGCTTGAACGATGGAGAATACTTTAACGCATACGCTGCCATTTCCGCAAGCGACATATATAAGGTCTTCGAGAATCCGTTTACTGTCTCGAAATGAGCGAAGAATCCTTCTATT
>DAIOXG010000305.1:0-1414 GCA_036758085.1 Prevotella sp.
GCAATCTTCATCAGCACCGATAAAGCGACCTCTTGATTCTTTCGCAGCTTCGTAAATGTAGCGGGAGCAATACCGGCAAGTTTACGAAGCTCAACGTTCGTCATTTCTCGTTCCGCAAGCATAACCCATAGTTTTTTATAACTCACTTTCAAATCAAACACCTCACATACAGATTTCTTTTGTCTGTTTCTTTATTATATCACGAATAACGAGGTTGTACAACAAGCAGCGGATAAATTATCGAAATAACCGCTGTTTATTTAATTGTTTTTTCGTTTTCTTGAATTAAAATCGTGATATAATAATATACGAGGCGTTTTCGGTGTGTGGAGTTATCCATAATCGTCTCGCAGTATGCAAGAAATAAACGCTTTTATCACAGCTAACGCCACGTTGCAACAACTTATTTACGCTAAAATCGTATCAAAATCGCAGATAGCGTAAAATCCTGTAATATCCTGTCGAATTAAGCGTAAGCCATTGGGATGGTGAAGCCGCCTTTTCGCCTACAATATATAGTGGATAGGTGGTGAGGCAATGGACGCTAAGTTTATTCGAGATAGGATTACGCAGTTGAGGATGCAAAAGAGTGTATCCGAGTACAAAATGAGTTATGACCTTGGGCATAGCCGAAGTTACATATACAATATTTCTTCCGGTAAATCTTTGCCTCCTATGGCAGAGTTCCTTGAAATCTGTAATTATCTTGGAGTAACCCCAAGCGACTTTTTTAACGATTCAAATGAAAACCCCATCTTGGTACAGTCCGCCATTGAAGAAATTAAAAAGCTCGACGATGATGATTTGATGCTCGTAATCGGAAATCTCCGTCGGCTCAACAAAAACAAGTAGCCATCTTCTTTGCCGATTGCTTACCGACAAGAAGACCGTAGAGCAATCGGAAAGGCAAGCTGATGCTTTGCGGTCTTTTTTCGTTACACGGTTCAGATAGGAGGTAAATCTATATGGTCAAGTTTTTATCCGCTTTATTCAAGCGACCAACAGCCAAAGGACTTGAACAGTACGATGACGAGTATGTTTCGTATTGTATTGAGCAGGAGCAAACCGTTTCCGAGCTGGAGTCTGCCTTGCACGCAAGTGATAATCCAAACGATATTGCCTTACAGACCTTGAAAACAGTCTGCACATTTTATGATGCCGATTGGGCGGGTCTCCTTGAACTGGATTTGGAATTGGGAGTTACTACAACCGGCTGGCAGTATCACGCTGAATCCAAGCCGGTCATGCCCCATAAAATGCAAGAGTTTGAAAACATCTATCCGATGAAGACCTGGCTGAACGCCCTCAAAAGCGGCGAACCAATCATCATACTGGATTTACCCTCTATAGCAAAAGCGTTGCCGCAGGAATATCAAGCATATAAGCGCATGGGGATACACTCACTTATTGCCGT
>DAIOXG010000305.1:1514-3755 GCA_036758085.1 Prevotella sp.
CCCGAAGATACGATTGATGTCGAAACCATCAACAAGAATATTCGGGGTTACATTTACCGTTTCAGAAAATCATTCGAGTTAATCTCCAAACACAATCTGATTGAATACACATCTCACGGCTATAAAGTGAATCCCGCCCTCAATATCAAAACCGACCTTCAGCAATTTGACGACCTTTGGGAACAGGCTCAGCAGGTGATTCCGCTCACATATAAGGTCTATATGCTGAAACGGGCAATCAAGCTCTACAAAGGCTCGGTATTTGAAACCGCCTGCGACGACCATTGGCTTGTCGGAATTGCTACGGCGTATAAGCTGAAATATATCAGCATAGTCAATGAGCTGCTGTCCATCATGGCAGAGTTTAATGACTACGACGGCATTCACCATTTTGCATTGAAGGCAATCAAAATGGTTCCCGAAAATATAAAGGCACATTACTGGCTTATTTACTCCATGTATCATTCCGGGGCTGCTGCAATCGCCGAAAAAGAAATCGGACAGGCTAAACTCCGCTTGACCGAGGATGAATTTGCAACTCTGAAAAAGTATATTCTAAACGACCCCACGCTCCCGAACAGCCGTCTTTTTGATGAATCATGACTTGAATAACAGAAAACCGTCACTCATCCAATCATTATGCGACACCGGTTTTACAACAAACGACTTTCATTTGACGGCAGGTAGCGGGAAACGATTTCCTTAGAACTCGCATAAAATTTTGAAACCACCCTCGTAAATTAGGCTTTATGAGCGAAAGCTCAAAACTGATTTACGGGGGTTTTATTTTGAACCGAACATTCCTTAACAGGGGTGCTTTTGCAAAACGCAGAAGCACCCCTTATTTTTTTGCCCTCCGCTGTAGGGTACACGCTCCTCGTGGTCCTCCGAACCGAAATTTGACCTTATCCAAAATCAAATTTCAAAAATCGGAGGAACCACAAATGGTAAATAAAAACAGCATTTATTCGCTCAACAAGAAGAACCCGGATGCAATCGTCTATCCATCCGCATCCGGCAAGCCCGTGTTCGTCACTCGTGAGGATTTCCCAAGTGAAGAAGATTTTCTTGTTTTCAAGAAATGGTCGGATGAGGACTTTCACGAAGAAGAAAAACTCGACCATCGGGAAGCCAACCACATCGTTTCAGCCGACACCATTTCCGATGCGGCTCTCGCCACTCCTGCCGTCGATGTCATTGTGGAGCGGCAGCGTGAACGGGACGAACGCCGCAAAACGGCATCCGATATGGTTGTCAAGCTCAAAGACAAGCTGACGGAAACGCAGTTTCGCAGACTCTGGATGTATGAAGCCGAGGGAAAGACTTTAGCCCAAATTGCGGAGCACGACGGCGTGGCAATTCTGAGCGTTTACGAGAGCATCGAGAGTGCAAAGAAAAAAATATCTAAGAAATTTCCGAAAACACCCTAAAAAACAGCCCCCAAAACGGCGTTAGGTGAAGGGACATAAATCTGAAGCTCCTTTCTCCGTGTCGGACGGTAACAGTTTAACTCCAGATGATACGAAGGCTCCTTGACAATTTCATAGCTTTATTAGGTAACGAACTCTTTTGTAAGAGCCGAGCCGGAGGATACGCCAAGACCACCGAAAGGTGCGAGCGAGAAATGTCAGCTCCGGAAAAGTCGGGTAGCTCCCGATTGGCGATGAGGGCAAAAGAGGTGCTACTCCCCACCAGGGATGGTCCGAGCGTGATAACAACCGTCGCAGGCTATCCGGTGAGAGGTCGTGTAAGTTAATCACGGGCGTGAAAGCGAGTGCCGACAGCGTAAGGCAGCCGAGATGAAGTATTAAGCATTAACCCAACAAATCATGGATGGCATACTATGTGCGTCTTCCATATTTGATATGCGGGGCGAGCTGCATATTGCGGTTCGCCCTTTACATATCCGCAAGGAGTGTAGAAAGGATGCTTCTATATGAAAGACAAAAGAGTTTATCGCCGTGGTGATATTTACCTTGTTGACCTGGGTTCTCACTATGGCTCGGAGCAAGGGGGCTGCCGCCCTGTTCTGCTAATCCAGAACAATGTGGGCAATTATTACGGTCCGACTCTGATTGTCGCTCCAATCACCTCACGCTTTGCCAAAAAAGCGAATCAACCCACGCATTTTGCGCTTGTGGGAGTGGACAATCTCACAAATCCCTCGATGGTACTTGCTGAGCAGATACTTACCATAGACAAGTCGAGGGTAATCAAATACTTAGGAAAGGCTTCCGATGA
>DAIOXG010000306.1:0-3746 GCA_036758085.1 Prevotella sp.
CCGAAGCCACTATAACATACTATCAGCCAAAGACTAAACACCAACAAAATGGTGTAAAAGCACAAAACTTCTTGCAAAAATAAACATTAAATCGTATATTTGCAAAAAATAAGAACTACTTTTACATGATAGATAATAATGTAAGTTTAGACTTGATGGAATTTGTAGAAACGCAGATACTTCCAAGATATGCTGCTTTCGACCAGGCTCACCGCCTCGGACATGCCAATCAAGTAATAAAACATTCGCTTGACCTCGCCAGGAAAATAGGAGCCGACGTGAATATGGCATACGTAACGGCGGCTTACCACGACCTCGGACTCGAAGGACCAAGAGCTATCCACCATCTGACAAGCGGAAAGATTCTGCAAGCTGACAAGAGATTGCGCCGATGGTTTTCGGAGGAACAGATTAAGATTATGAAGGAGGCTGTGGAGGACCACCGCGCTTCGGCTTCGCATGCTCCAAGAAGTATCTACGGAAAAATCGTGGCTGAGGCGGACAGGGAACTCGAACCTGACACCGTGTTCCGACGCACTATCCTCTACGGCATAGACCACTACCCGGAAAAGACCAAGGAGGAACAATGGGAAAGGTTTACGGAGCATCTGAAAAACAAATACTCTAACACGGGATATATAAAACTGTGGATTCCGGGAGGCGAGAATGAGAAAAAGCTAAAGGAGATTAGAGATATCATGGCTAATCCGAAAATGCTGCGCAGCACTTTTGAGCGCATTTTTAATGACATCAACAACGATAACAACAACTAAAGATAAATGAAAAAAGGACTTATTATCGGACTGCTGCTGACCGCCGTGTCGGCAGGAGCCGTAAAGATGAAACCGGGCACTACTATTGTAAGACAAAGCGACGGGACGTGTATTACGGTAAGGGCTTTCGGCGATGAGGACATGAGCTATTTCATGGCTAACGACGGAACGCTGCTTTATCAAACGGGTACTGACTTTTATATCGCTAAGGTGAATGCCGACGGACGACTCGAACCGACGGCAATTCTTGCACACGAACCTGCCACAAGGGGAAGTATTGAGATTATGGCTGCAAAGGAACAGAACCGCAGTCTGTTTTTCAATTCTATCGGCAGGATTGCAAAGGCTAACCGCGCTATGAGGGAGCCTATGGCGGAAGACAATACTCTGCTGCCGCATCTGGGCAAACAGAAAATTCCTGTTATCCTGGTTGAATTCAGCGATGTGGCATTTACGGTAAATAATCCTAAGGAGACTTTCAACAAATACCTGAACGGTAAGGAACTGTTCAACAAGACGAACGATCCGGAGATGGGATACTTCAACAAGAATGGAGGCTTCGTGGGCAACTACGGTAGCGTGGGCAGATATTTCTCCGACATGAGTTTCGGAAAGTTTACTCCCGAATTTGATGTGTACGGACCCGTGAAACTCTCGAAGACGCTGAAGGACTATGGTGCCGGATATTCTTCACAGGAGGACATGAACGGACTGCTTGCCGATGCTTGCTCGGCTGTTGACGCGGATGTGGACTTCTCGCAGTATGACACTAATGGCGACGGAAATGTTGACCTCGTATATATCATCTATGCCGGATATTCTCAGAGTATCAGCGGAAACTCTACCGACTGCATACACCCGAAATCTGGCTTGGTAAACGTGAGTCAGACGTTTGACGGAAAGAAGCTGATGCGCTACGGAGTGAACAACGAACTGAACGGTACGCCGGAGACTAATGCCTATTACGGTACGATGATTAACGGTATCGGTCTGTTCTGTCATGAGTTCTCTCATTGTATGGGTCTGCCCGACCTCTATCCTTCGGCTGGCAGTACGGCTGAACAGCTTATCAATCAGAATATGGACTACTGGAGTCTGATGGATGCCGGCGAATATACATACAACGGTTACCGACCGACGGAATATACGGCATGGGAACGCGAACGCTTCGGATGGATGGATATTGACACACTCTCTGAGGCTGCCGACATAGAGCTTGCTCCTCTCTCTGAAGGTGGCAAGGCTTATCGCATCATCAACGACAACGATAAGACGGGACACGAATATTATATCGTGGAGAACGTGCAGAAGAAGGGCTGGAACAAGTCGGCTTTCGGCAGCGGAATGATGGTTACGCATGTGGACTACGACGACTATTATTTCTCGCTCGGCGGTTGCAAGGTGAACAGTACTGTCGGTCATCCGCGAATGACGGTAATGCCTGCCGACGGCATGTTCGTATCTGAATATCATATCGGCGAGACAATAAAGGAAAGTTCCAACCCGACGGTAAAGGAATATAACGCTCCACTCGTGGAGAAATATGGCGGACAGGAATTTACTTCTGCCCTGTACAAGACTGAAGCTGCCGGCGACCTCTATCCGGGAAATTGCAACACTACTTCGCTTACCGACACTTCTTCGCCTATAAAGGCTTGGACTTACACGGGCGAGACTATGGGCAAACCGATTACCGATATCGCCATGGACAAGGAGACGGGCATCGTGTCGTTTAAGTTTATGGGCGGAAAGACTGACGGTATAAAGAATATATCAACAGACAGAACTTCTGCTGAATCTATTTACACTCTCAGCGGTATCCGCATGAACGCCGACTTTTATTCTCTGCCTAAGGGTATATATATAATAGGTGGAAAGAAAATGGTGAAGGAATGATGGATTTAGAGTTTAAGGATTTTATTCTAAACTCTAAATATTGAAAACCAACAAGGCTGAGTCATGTTTTATTGACTCAGCCTTGTTGCATATATTGAAAGCTTAAAAGATATGCTTGCTTATATAAGACACAAAAGTCTTTAGATTCTGAACTTCAAGCACTCGCTGATTTTCTGCATCGTTGTCAGGCGAGTCGGCACGAGCGGAAGACGGAGCACGTTCTCTATCATTCCCATCTCATGGAGCATTGCCTTTACTCCGGCAGGGTTACCATCTACAAAGAGAAGATTGAACAGGTCGGTAAACTTGTGGTGTATCTTGCGTGCCGGTTCGAACTCGCCATTCTGCTCCAGTCTGAGCATACGTGAGAACTCCTTTGGCAGGGCGTTGCCGATAACGGAAATCACCCCCACGGCTCCACATGCTATCATAGGGAAAGTCAGGGCATCGTCGCCGCTGATTACGTCAAACGAGTCTGGCTTGTTCTTTATAATCTCGTCTATCTGCTCCAAACTGCCGCTTGCCTCCTTCACGGCAACGATATTCTTGCAGTCGCGGGCAAGGCGCACGGTTGTCTCTGCCTTGAGGTTCACACCCGTTCTGCCCGGCACATTATACAATACTACGGGCATGTCCGTAGCAGCAGCGATAGTCTTGAAATGCTGGTACAATCCCTCTTGCGACGGTTTGTTGTAATACGGACAAACGCTCAGCACTCCGTCGATACCCGAGAAATCGCGCGTCTTCAGCTCCTCCACTACGGCAGCGGTGTTGTTTCCGCCGCATCCCATAAGGATAGGCACGCGTCCGGCAACCTTCTCCACAACGAAATCCTTGATTCTCTGCTTCTCATCCTCCGTGAGCGTAGGTGTCTCGCCCGTCGTGGCAAGTATGCAGAAGAAGTCAGCACCATTTTCCAACTGATACTCTATCAGCTTCTCCAGCGCTGCATAATCCACAATGCCAGATGCCGTAAACGGCGTTATAAGGGCAATACCAAGTCCCTTGAATATGTTTTGACACATAATGAAATATTTTTTTCATGTTTTAAACCGTTGCAAATTTACGATTTTAAAA
>DAIOXG010000307.1:0-3717 GCA_036758085.1 Prevotella sp.
TCATTCTTCATTCTTCATTTTTCATTCTTCATTAAAATATTTTTCATTCTTCATTTAAGATTTTCTTCATTTAAAGTCGTACCTTTGCACCTACGTATAAATAGAAGTGTATTTTTAGTATATGAGAATATTGTCTGACGCCGAACTGGCGCAAATTCTTGATAAAGAAATTTTCCATAAAATATCAGAAGCAGCCGACTCGCTCGGACTGGAATGTTATGTCGTAGGCGGATACGTACGCGACCTATTCCTCGAACGTCCCTCAAACGATATTGATGTAGTCGTGGTAGGCAGTGGAATAAGAGTAGCCGACGAGCTGCGTAAGTCCCTCGGCAAGAAAGCCCACATCTCAGTGTTCCGTAATTTCGGAACCGCCCAGGTGAAATACAAAAACACCGAAGTAGAGTTCGTTGGAGCCCGGAAAGAAAGCTATACCCATGATTCGCGCAAGCCGATAGTAGAAGACGGCACCCTTGAGGACGACCAGAACCGCCGCGACTTCACTATCAACGCCCTTGCCGTATGCCTGAACAAAGAGCGTTTCGGCGAACTCGTAGACCCGTTCGACGGAGTGTACGACATGGAAGACGGCATAATCCGCACCCCTCTCGATCCCGATATCACCTTTTCCGACGACCCGTTGCGCATGATGCGCTGTATCCGCTTCGCCACCCAGCTCAATTTCTATATCGAAGACGAAACCTTTGAAGCCCTTCAGCGCAATGCCGAGAGAATAAAGATAATCAGTGGGGAGCGAATCGAAGAAGAGTTGAACAAGATAATGATGACCAAGACCCCGAGCAAGGGCTTCGTCGACTTGCAGCGTTGCGGACTCCTTCAGCTCATATTGCCCGAACTGAGCTGCATGGATATAGTGGAAACCCGCAACGGCAGGGCACACAAAAACAATTTCTTCCATACCCTCGAAGTCCTCGACAACGTATGCCGCAAGAGCGACAACCTGTGGCTTCGCTGGGCAGCCCTTATGCACGACATCGGAAAACCGCGCAGCAAGCGCTGGGACCCCGTAGCCGGCTGGACCTTCCATAACCACAATTACCTCGGGGCGAAGATGGTTCCCGATATCTTCCGTCGCATGAAGCTGCCTATGGACGCCAAGATGAAGTATGTGCAGAAGATGGTAGACCTCCACATGCGTCCGATAGCCATTGCCGATGACGTAGTAACCGACAGTGCCGTACGTCGCCTCATAAATGATGCCGGCGATGATATCGACGACCTCATGACCCTCTGCGAGGCAGACATCACGAGCAAGAACCAGGTAAGGAAACAGCGCTTCCTTGAGAATTTCCGTATAGTAAGAGAGAAACTTGCCGACCTGAAAGAGAAAGACTTCAAGCGCTTGCTTCAGCCGGTAATCGACGGCAACGAGATAATGGAGATGTTCCATCTAAAACCTTCTCGCGAGGTGGGCACCCTGAAACAGACGCTGAAGAATGCCGTGCTCGACAATAAGGTGGCGAATGAGCGCGAACCCCTCATGCAGCTCCTGATGCAGAAGGCAAAGCAGATGGGACTATGCTAAAATAAGAAAAAGTTTTTTCCCCGTTTTACCCTCACACCCTCACCAATAGCCCCGAAATGCCCTGTTTGTCGGGGTTCCAAGGTGTGAGGGATAGTGTGAGGGATGGTGAGGGTGCATAATGGATTAGGGATGAGGGGTGATGGATTAGGGTTTGATTGTTGGTGGATAAATAAATTCGAAATTTAAATATACTTATCCCCGGACAACCGACTTCTTGTTAACCCTCGAGCGAATGGAGCGCAGCGATACCTCAGCCACCCCCATGATGGTCATAATCTCAGCGTCGGTTTTGCCGATATGTTCGAGAATAAGGAAAAACTTGTATTTAGGCGACAGGTCGTCAAACATATTGTCGAGCCGGTCAACAAACTCCACGTCAACAAGTCGGAAGTATTCGATTACACATTCAAAGTCGCGTTTCTTCCACAACACAGTAGTCTTCCCCCTCATAATGTCGCTATATAGCGAATATCCCCGGTTCAGCGTGTCGCGATGCTTTTCGAGCAATTTCTCCTTGCGCCTGTTGATAGCTTCAATTTCCTTCTCGCGGTTTTCCCCCAGTTTCTTCAGTTCCACGATCTGCGATTCATAGCTCCTAATCATCATCTGGTCGTGAGCCATAGCAGCCTTCGTCTTATATTGTTTGTATCTAAGATAAAGCAGAGCGATGCTTGCACAGAGAGTGAGAATGATAATAACGGCAATGGCAATAGTCATCTTCCTCTCATATACCTGTCGCGAGTTGATATTGTCAAACTCAGCCTGTATAGCCTTCAGATTAACGTCGTCCCTCTTCATCATCATACTGTCCTTCAGGTTGATAAGTCGTTCGGCAGTAGCCGCAGCAGCGATGAAATCGGCATTTTTAGTCTGATTTCTGAACATAGCATGCAAAACATCATCCTTCACCTGTAGGTTTCCAGACCTCAGCGCCATTCTCCACATCTCGTCGGCAAGTTTGCTGTTCCCCTCGCTGGCGTAAATAGAAGCCAGGTTTTCGTATGCCTCCTCGATAGGACTTGTTTTCAGTATTTGCAGAAAATATCTCTTAGCCCTCTCCTTGTCGTTCTTCATGAAATACACGCCGATATTGTTCATGATAAACAGTCTGTCGCGTTTCGGAATAAACTTCAGTAGCACCATACTCTTCTTTAGGAAAATCTCCGAACTGTCCTTTTCCCCCTCCTTGGCGTATATCACGGCAAGGTTGTTGTAAGCATGAGCAATCCAGTTCTTCTTATTTGCATCCTCAGATTCGCGTAGAGATTTCCATGAGTATTTCATGGCGATAGCGTTTTCGTCAGCCGCCTCGTTGATAACGACAAAAGCCTCGTATATCTTGTGGCGCAGCTCATGGTTTTTAGTTCCTTCCGCGATGAATTCGGCATTTTTCAGATATTTGATGCCGTTTTTTGCGTCGCCGTTGCCATACAGGATATTGCCTTTATAGAAAAAAGCCGTAGCCAGTTTCTCCCTGTTTCTGTTGCCGTCGGAGTAGAAACGTATGGCAAAATTCAGTCCTTCCATCGATTTTACGGGCTTATACATTCTATAAGTCGCCTGAGTATGTAGCAGATAGAAAAAAGCCGAATCTTCCGTTGTCCTAATCTCCTGTGGCTTTATGGAGCAGAGTTCAGAATAAGCCGAATCCACCGCTCCGGCATTAAGCAAGCTGTCAGCCACGTCGAGTCTGTGGTTATAGCCCGTCCTATTGCTGCAAGATGCCGCTATAAGGCAAGAGAGTGCAAAAATGATTATGTGTAATCTATTCATTAAAGTCAAGGTGTAGTATTTACATTTGTAATGCAAAGTTACCGATTTTCTGTCAAAGTGAAAAGTGTTTTTTTCATTAAAATATATCCGAAAAAGCCTCCTTTTTAGTCTCAATCCCCTTTCATCGTGTTGCATTTTTGATATAAACAGAAAGAATAAAATCTGTTTAAATACGTGTAATCCGCTAATGCTCTGATATTTATGTGGAAAAATGAAATGCCACAATATGTAACAATCTTTTGCGTATAAAGTTTTGGGAGAAACAAAAAACTAAGTACATTTGAAGCGTAAATTCTGCCGTGTAACGATAAAGTTTCAAATTGCCACGCTATTTCTCAGTGTGGATAAACAATTGAAAACTCACCACGGTTGTTCCAGACGGACATTATTTCTGCAAA
>DAIOXG010000308.1:0-3714 GCA_036758085.1 Prevotella sp.
TTTATACACATACATATTATAAAGCTGTCGTATTTCATAAGGTTACGGTGGAAGGTATCAACCAAATCGGTAACACGAACCGTGAAATACGGCGAGTCAATAACAAGGTTGGAACGGTTTTCCGCTTCCTTATAAACAGTGCGATAGGAGTCCTCCACATGATAGTCGAGAGCCTGTGCTGCCAATTCTGTATGCAACTCACGCGGTTTACCGTCAAGACCGGGGCGATTGTAGTCGTAAATACGATAAGTTAGGTCTGACGACTGCTGTACCTCTGCAAGCAAGATACCGCTACAAATGGCATGGACTCTGCCTGCCGGCAAATAGAATACATCACCCGGATGTACCTCATAACGTGCCAGCACATCGGTAATGGTACCGTCGGCTATACGTTTTTTATATTCGTATTCTGATATCTGCGTTTTAAATCCGGCATACAGATAACTTCCTGGTTTGGCATCTATAATATACCACATCTCCGTTTTACCAGACTTGCCATGTACTCTGCGCGCCATCTCGTCGTTCGGGTGGACCTGAATACTGAGGTCACGCTTGGCATCTATGAATTTAATAAGGAGAGGAAGTTTATTGTCGTATTTCTTAGCCACCGTCTCGCCAAGAATTTCACTCGGATATTCAGAAACGACCGATACAAGATCCTTACCGGCAAAAGACCCATTGCGAATCACGCTGACACTCGACGGTACAGCACTGACTTCCCAGCTCTCGCCTATTGGCTCATCCTTTGGTTCCAAACCTTTATATGGACACAAGCGGTCACCGCCCCATACTACTGTATGTAGGTTCGGTTCAAATAGAAACGGATATAATTTTTCCATAATAAGTTTTGTTTTAATTTCCTAAACACAATTCGGCGCCAAAGATAAAACGAAAATTTTAACCGACAAAAGTTTTCTTTGTTTTTTTATTATGAATCATGTTACTTTTATCTCATACCACCATCACTATGGAAGAAGCTTTGCCTGCCGTCATAGTCGGGAAGTTTCGTTCTGCCGGCCTCTACAGAAACCTGCACGCTGAAACTTGGCGAGAAATTATATTTCACAGCAGCCCCTATACGGTCACCGAGTTCTTGCATTGTATAAAAGTGATAAGGCATCGGCTTGTTGACAAGCGACTTACGCCCATAGACATACGCCTCCCAATGGTCATCAAGCTTATATCCTAAGACAGCACTTACTCCGGCATCTGTAAAGCGGTCGTGTGCCCAATAGGCATTACTCCCCCATCCGCCTAAGGCAAGCGAAAGATTTTTGGTAAGCGGAATTGCATACATCATGGAGAGGTCTTGAGCAAAGCCTGCCCCATGTGGAGCATTCTTTCCGAAAGAGGCAAAGACCGAAGCTCCAAGATTCAGATTCAAGCCAGTGTGCAACTGCCATGTATCGAGTCCCCACCATGAGGCATAGGGACAAGACATCAATGGCATTTGTCCACGCAATGTAAGCATCGGCAGATGTAAAGAGTCCGCTGTTGTACTGTATGGCTCTCCATAATAAGAGCGGCGCGAATATGGTTTTGACTCGATGTTTTCCGGCAAGCTACACTCTGCCGTGCCTGTCATTCTCGAAATGTCTGTCAGGGAATCGCCAACGGAAACCTTTTCATTTTCCACCTTATTATTAATATCTATATGATGCTGTGCTGCCGACGGCTGTATAGCGGCAACAACAAAAAGAAGCGCAATAAACAACTTTCTCATGATACAAATGTTTTTATCATGGCAAAAGTAATTGTTTATGAATATTTTTCCTAATATCACGCATTTTTTTCACAAGAATTTAGTATATACTGCATATTTTTTTCGCCAAATGACTAATATCCAACATTTTTGACTAACTTTGCAAAGATTTTCGGTTTGTTGTTATCCAATAACGGAGCTACGGTGTACAACACTGTAGCAACAGACAAGAAATATCTGACACACATAGAAAAAACATTTTTAATATAATAAAGAAAATAATGAAAGCATTTGTATTTCCTGGACAGGGAGCACAGTTCGTAGGTATGGGAAAGGACCTCTACGACAACAACCCTTTGGCAAAAGAACTTTTCGACAAAGCTAACGAAATTCTCGGATACAGTATCACAGACATCATGTTTAATGGAACTGACGAGGAGTTGAAACAAACTAAGGTAACTCAGCCTGCAGTTTTCTTGCACAGCGTTATCAGCGCTCTATGTATGGGCGACGATTTCAAGCCTGCAATGGTTGCCGGACACTCACTCGGCGAATTCTCAGCTCTTACAGCTGCCGGCGCTCTGAGCTTTGAGGACGGACTACGCCTCGTTTATGCACGTGCTATGGCAATGCAGAAGGCTTGCGAAGCTGCACCTTCAACTATGGCTGCTATCGTCGGCATGGCTGACGATAAAATCGAGGAAGTATGTAAAGAAGTAAGCAAACCGGGATGTGTTGTTGTTCCTGCAAACTACAACTGCCCAGGACAGCTTGTTATTTCTGGTAATATCGAGGCTATCCAGGAAGCATGCGAGAAATTGAAAGCAGCTGGAGCAAAGCGTGCTCTTCCTCTAAAGGTTGGCGGCGCATTCCACTCTCCACTGATGCAGCCTGCAAAGGACGAACTGGAGGCTGCTATTGAGAAAACGGAAATCCACACTCCAAAATGCCCTGTTTATCAGAATGTTGACGGCAAGCCTCACACTGAGCCTGCTGAAATCAAGAAGAATCTTATCGCTCAGCTGACAAGCTCTGTACGTTGGACTTCATGTGTACAGAACATGATTGCCGACGGTGCCGACGACTTTACAGAATGCGGACCAGGCAAGGCTCTTCAGGGTATGATAGGACGTATCGACAAGACTGTCGCTGCACACGGCATCCAGTAACCGCTGAAGATTCATACGGAATAAATTACTATTCATGTTGAATAAATAAAAGGAGTTAGAACAAAATTCTAACTCCTTTTATTTATTCAACATGTTTCAATATTCATTTACTCCATTAGAAACAAACCTTTTGCTTTTTCATTTCCGTCCACTACCTTTTGTATTATTCTTTACTGCCGACGGACAAAAAGTCTCAAATGGGCAGTCTGAGCAATGTGGCGAACGGCTTGTACAAACATATCTACCGTGAAGCAATAGCCAATGATGGGCATCTGCCTGTAGATTCTCCGGAATATTTGAAGTCAGAACCTTCTCAACGGCAAGCGGCGTTTCAGCTGTCTGCGGAACAAGTCCTAAACGATGGCTAACTCTAAATACATGCGTATCTACCGGCATTGCCGCCTCACCAAATGCCACGGCACGGACAACATTTGCCGTTTTTCGCCCGACACCCGGCAGACTGACAAGCGACGCCATGTCGTGGGGCACCTCGCTACCGAAATTATCCACCAACTTACGTGCCATGTCTACAAGATGGCGCGACTTTGCATTTGGATATGAAACGCTACTGATAAAAGACAATACATCATCAGCATCAGCCTGAGCCATCGATTTTGCATCGGGATACCGACGGAACAGTTCCGGAGTAACCATATTGACACGCTTGTCTGTACACTGCGCACTGAGCATTGTGGCAACGAGCAACTGAAAGGGAGTTGCAAAGTATAACTCTGTCGTAACCTTCGGCATCCTTGTCTTGAAATAATTCAAGACTTGCTCATAGCGTTCTGCTCTTCTCATATCCCTGTAAATTTAAGCAATCCGTTTGATTGTATTACTCTG
>DAIOXG010000309.1:0-3714 GCA_036758085.1 Prevotella sp.
GGATTGATGTACCCCATCCAGCGGCACGCCTTGTCGGCGGTTATCACACCGTCCGCGATCATTCGATGTTCCTGTTCCTCAAACGGCATATCCCGTATTACATCCTTGTGAGCAAAAGCCCAATTCAGGACGTCAACAAATTTTGGATTGAAGTTCTTGTGATACTTTCTGCTCGCAAGTTCGTCCATAAACTTGATTGACCAAGAAGATGTGAACTCGCCCCATTCGACTTCTTCAACACCGATTGCACTAAAAACCTCGATTTTATCCATAGGCTGCTCCTTTCTGCCATATGTTCTTTATCTTAATTATACAATGTCTGCGGCTGTTTTGTCAAGGATAGTATGCTGTTCGTTCTGCTCGCCGCTGATATGGGCTATCGTATCTTTCTCCCGGAAAATGAAGCTGATGTAACGCACGGCGGCTTCAACATCTTCACAGTTCTTGCCATTGTTCTCCATCTCCTCGGCTGCTGCGGCAAGAACTGATGTTAGGCATACCATAGCCGATTACCTGAATGAACTTGGTGATAAGTGTATTTCAGCTCTGATTTTTCACCAATAGTCATATTTTCGTCCTTCCTGAAAAGAAAAAGTTGAGAGAAGAAGCCGATACCCTCGGCAACCGGGTATATACAGCCATGTCTGCCTCATTTCACGAAATGAAATGCCGATGTCAGACCTTACCCTCACGAATATCGTTGTAAGCCATATTTGAAAAGTAATTGCTGACAGTCACCTTGGAATTGTACAGTGCCGTGATAAGATATGACCGCACATTTCCGATACGGCTTGAATTATGCTCAAGAGCGTACAGCACATAGTCGATTTCTTCCTGCGTGAGCTTCAGAAAACGGCTCTTTACTATTTCCTGCGGCACATCTTCTCCGTTCACACGGATAGTCGGTGCGCTTGAACACACAACATCGACCATAATCTCAACAAGCTCGTCAACCTGCTGTCTGGCAATGAAGTTATTGGCATAGGCTTCATCGTAGCTGATATTGCTGCATATTATTTCCCGGTAGTCCTTGCGTTCAGCAGCGGAAGCATTTGCTTTATCCGTCCTATCATTCCCATCACTGCGCTCAGGCGCAGGAGTGAATGAGTGGATTGATTGGTCAGTATTTAATATATTATTATTTAATTTTTGAATTGTGTCCGCTTCGGGATTATCCGCTGCCGATTTATCCGCAGGTGGATTTTCCGCTGACGGATAAATAGATTGGCTTTCCTTACGCTTTTTCTTGGGTGCTGTGCCTTTCTGCATCGGTTTTTCAGCAGGATTTTTAGCTGTTTTCTGTTCTTCCGAAACAAAGTCGGGATTGTCGGCGGGGCTTTCATACACTCGGTATTCATTCCGAGCCATTCGTCCCAATTCGTCACGGAGCTGTTTACGGACGATGTATCCGTACTTTTCAAGTTCCTTAACGGCTGTCTTAACGCTGTCAACGCCGTCTGCGGCGATAACAGCCAAGCCAGTGACCGTATAGTCCCAATCCGGCGGCAAGCTCAATATCACAGACAGCAAGCCCTTTGCCTTGAAAGAAAGCCGCCTGTCTTTTAGGTGAGTATTTGACATAACCGTGTAATTTGCGGTTTTCTCAACTCTGAAAACAGTTGACATAGTGTTCCTCTTTTCCTCTTTTTAGCGCAGCTAACGCTTATCGTCAAAATCAGCCGACCACTTGATATGCAGTCGGCTGAAAATGTGGTGTTAAGTTTTGGTGCTGTTACGCAGTTTCTTTGCAAGACCGTTGATAATCTCAAAATCGGCGTTGCTTGCTATTTCAAGAAGCTGGGTCATATACCGAGAGAGTGCGGCAGCTTCGCTCTCCGAGAGCAGATAAGGCTCGTAATTCTCCGATACGATTTCAACATCATCGTCATTGTCGGGAGTATAGCCGCATGTTAAGCAGTCCTTTGCACCCTCGTTCTCATCGGCGGTATCCTCAGCTTCTGAAGCGGGCAGGGGTACGGCTTTTTCTTTTTTCAGCTTTGACGGAGATTTCTTCTGAATTTCCTTAACCTCCTTGTGCGATATATCGGGCTTGTTTTCGATAATATCTTTCTGCTGTTCGGGAGCGAGCTTTGCTACCTCGTTCGCAGTGGATATGGACATATCGCCGGACTTGACCGCCTGTTCGACGTCGGGGATTGCGTTGTGCTTGATATTATCAATCTTTGCAATTTGGGCGGGCGATACATTCAGGACCTTTGCGATATTGTTCCGCATTTTACCCTTGATGGGCTTTCCTGCTTCCTCCAATGCTTTGAAGATACGCTCCAGTTCCTCATACTCACGCATAGTATCTGCACTTGTATAGGTGCGCTGTGTAGCGTTCAGCATAATAAGGTCTAACTGTGTTTCTACGTCAGACTTTTCGCCCTTGACATAGCAGGGAACAGTGGTTGATTTACGCCGCCCTTCGGAAATAAGGAGCTTTATTGCCGCCAGCCGCCTGTGTCCGCTGATAAGTTTATATTTACCGTTCTCCGCAGCTGTTGCTACGAGAACGCTCATCAGTCCCTGCCGTTCAATATCCTCGGCGAGTTCCTCTATCTCCGTCATTTCGTAGAAATTGTCTTTGTTCGGCTGAATATCGTCAACCTCAATCATTTTCAGGCTGTCGATGAAGCTGTCGGAAGCCGCTGTTTTCAAATCCTCGGCTATTGCGTTGGTGAGAATAAGTTTAGCCATTCAATCACACCCTTTCTCTGATTTCGGCAGCTAAATCTGCGTAGCTTTTCGCCGCATTCGTCCATCCCATATATTCGCCTGCGGTCAGACCGCCGCTGATTGAGTTCTTTATAACCCTGCTGAAAGGAATTTTACTTTTAAGTGTTTTATTTCCAAGCGTTTCATTGAGCAAATCAAGGAGCTGTTCGTCAGCCGAGTTCTTCTTGTCATACTTATTTATAATACAGCCGCCGAATTTTGCTCCGCACTTCTTAACCATACCCGTGACCGTTGGTATGCCTTGTATTGCGAATGTTCCGAGTTCTATCGGTATAAATACCACATCACACGCTCCGATAAGCCGTTCGGTAACTTTGGTGAGCGCAGGGGGCAAGTCAAGGAGAACATAATCGTATGCAGAGCCGAAAGAAAGAATTTTCCGAGCGATAGCCGCCTGTTCCTCGTCCGAAAAGCTGTCAAACTCTGATGTAATGCCGTTCAGCTTCGGTGTAGCCGTGATTATGTCGATATTATCGTACCGAGTGTGGCAGAGAGCCGTTTCGGGCGATACCTCGGAGCTGACGAGAGCCTGCTCCAACCCCGATTTCAGTTCCTCTGTGAAGAAGCGTGAGCAGTTAGCTTGTCCGTCCACATCAATGATAAGGACTCTGCTGTTCTTCGCAAGCTCATAGCTTACGTTGATTGCCGAGGTGGTTTTTCCGACCCCTCCCTTGTTGTTATAAAACGCTATTGACTTCATAAGTAACCCTCTTTTCTAATAGTGCTTTATGTGGCACCTCTGTTCGACCTCTTTTTACTGATTATATATGGTACGGCGAGGGTGAGGAAAGAGGAAACCCCACCCAAAGGAGCTACCTTTGCCGTACTGTTAAATCCCTTGGGGGAGTTTAACCTTAATATTCGTGTTCGGGGTATCTCAGCTTAATTGCTTCAAAGTAGTAGTTGGCGTAAGTAGAGGTGAATATCTCGTTGGGAGTAAATCGCTTTTCCTCGCCTTTCTCAATGAAGCCGTTC
>DAIOXG010000310.1:0-3696 GCA_036758085.1 Prevotella sp.
CATTGTCGCCTTTCTTGCCGACTACACGTACGGAGGCACCGATGATAGGTTCGCCGTTTTGGTCAACCACGGTGCCCTTTATAGTTTGGTTCTGCTGTGCATAGATAGGTGTGGAAACCAATGCCATGCAGCCGAAGCATAAACTTATCAAAGTTTTTCTTTTCATATTCTGTGTCTTTTGTTTTCGGTTAATTTCTTATTTATTTAAGCCAACGTGGGTCGCCGGTTTTGCGGCTCAGCTGTGTTGCTCCGCTTACGGTAAAGTCGCCGTTTGCTGCATCTTTGAAACCAGGATCTTCTTCTATTGCAGTTCCGCTCATATCGTAAGGGTCAACAATTCCGCTTACGCTTTCGAACTCTCCATTAAACATATAAGTGTTGTTGCCGAATGTTACTTGTCCGGCAGGATAATTAGAAGCTCCTCGTCCGCCCATTATACGTCGTGCTACTTCTTTGTTTCCGCAATTCACGAATATGTTGTTTGTAACATTGAATATCGTGTATTTCTGTCCGTTGAAGCCTGTATAGTTAGCCCATTGACCAGCTTTGGCAATATTGTAGAATGTTGAATTCTGGAATGTTACGTATTGTTTGTCGTAACCGGCACGGTCAGCACGTCCACTATTGTTGTATTGAACAAAGTATTTGGCATCAGCATCACCAGCATTCCACAACGTAGAATTCTTCACGCTTAATGTATTTGCATAGCCTGCTTTGAAATAAACAATGGCATTTCCTGTTATATTTGTTGTTGCACTGCTTGTCAGTTTAATAACACAGTTGTTGATAACCAAAGATTCGAGACAATATTTCTTGTTGTTGTCGTAAACGAGGTTATTGTTCACTCCTGTTATGTTACATCCGTTCAGTGTCAATGCTCCAATAATATTGTAGTAGTCACCTTTTCCAGTTGCACCCTTTATGTCCTCGTCTGGTGTGTCAGAAAGTTCTATAACCGGATTTTCAGACTGTGAGGCATCGATGTCTACATATTTTATTGTAAACAATGTACCGGTCTTTATACTTACCTTTCCTGTAAATGTGATTTTAGCGTGATTATCCAAACTGGTAGTGCGCAGTGCTACACGTTTGTTTCCAAAATCAATATTTTCGGAAAGAGTATAGTCTGCACCAGGTTGCAAGTCGTAATAAAGCATTTCCGTTTTTGCTTCATCCGGAACAGGATTTTCTTTAAAGTATGTTGCCAAATCACCAGCTGGTATTGTTTGGAATGATGCACTAAATGTGTTAAAAGCTTTCTCTACAGCTTCTGTTCCCTTGTTGTGTTTCTCTTCATTGTCGAGAACGGCAAGCGACAGCTGATAATTAGTGTCCTCCTGGCGGCTTGTGCTAAATGATATGCCGTCGATAAGAGTGTCCTTTACAATCTCGTCGTTGTCGAGATTCTTGAGGATTGCATGATAGCCTCCGGCTCCGTCAACTACAGGCCATGCTATGGTCTGCGATGTTCCGTCGTTGCTTGCTGTGATAGTAATGTCATCAACTGATGGGGCTTCGAGTTGTGTGTTGTAGACACCACTGTCGAATTTTTCGCCTGTCAAGTCATCCTGTGCGCAGGATGCCATTGTTAGCGTTCCACCTGCAAGACAGAGCATGCCCCACGTCTTGCAATGTAGTGATAATAGTTTTGTTGTCATAAATTAAACTTTAAAGTTATTTGATTTTGTTAGTGTTAAATTCTTGGTTGCTTTTGTGTTTCGGCATACTTGTTTTGGGATACAAGATGTCGCCACGGCAATGATTGTTGTTTTGTTATTAGGCTTATAGGTTATGCCAATTTTGACATATTTAATATATATAGTGCAAATTTAATCTAATTTTTCTAATCCAAAAAACTTTTTGTGTGCAAATCTCGCAAAAAGTGGAAAAAATGTAAAAGCTCCTGTAATATTTGTTATAAAAGCTTTAGTTTATGATATTTTCGTGCTAATGTTTGATTTCCGGTGGAAGAAGAAGGTAGAGCTTTCAAGATTCTTAATAGAGTTTGATATATTCATATTCATTGCCCACAATCTTGAGGTAACGTTCAAAGTCCTCTCTTTTTATCACAACCGTTCCCCGGCAGTCGTTGGGATGAAACGAGAGGGTAGGGGCGTTTTTTATGTTCTCGTCGAGAAACAGATGAACATGATTTTCTGTGTCGTTGATGAGGCCAAAAGGCGACACGCTGCCCGGTTCCAGTCCGAGGTATTTCATCATCCTCTCTGGCGAGGCAAACGACAGCTTGCCACAAGAGGGTAGTCCCCTTGCGGTGAGCGATTCTTTTAGCAAATGTTCAAGGTCGTGTATGGCGAGGTCGTGGTCGCAGTCGAAGCATACCAGATAATGGCGGTTCCCCTTGTGGTTTCGGAAAAAGAGATTTTTGCAGTGCATGCTGCCGTCGTCTTTCCACCAGCGCCTTGCTTCCTCGATGGTTTTGCCCTCGGGATGATTATAGTTGGTAAACGGAATGTCGTGTTCACGCAAATAATTAAGTACAGTTTCTTCTCTTGTCATGTCTGTAGAATTTAAAAATTATGTGCCGGGATGCCACTTTATTTATGCAAAGATATAAAAAAGTGTTTATATTCTGTTTGTTATATTCATTATTCGAATTAAAATATTTAAATTTGTAGCAGTTTAAAAGATTATAACGTTAAAACATATATATATCATGGACAATTATATACGGTTTGACTGGGCAATGAAACGCCTGCTACGCAATAAGGCGAACCATGCAGTGCTTGAGGGACTAATGACTTCGCTTCTTGGTCGCAAATACACAATCCTGAAGTTTCTTGAGAGTGAATCCAATCAGGAAACGGAAGACGACAAGTTCAACCGTGTGGATGTGCTTGCCGAGAGCGACAAGGGGGAACTCACCATTATCGAGATACAGAATAACCGCGAACTGACATACTTCCATCGTATGCTATATGGGGTGTCGAAGGCAATAACGGATTATATAAGCCTTGGCAATGACTATGACAAGGTGCGCAAGGTGTACAGCATAAATATTGTATATTTTGAATTAGGACAGGGCAGTGATTATGTGTATCATGGTAAGACCGATTTCAGAGGACTGCATGATTCAAATGATATATTGAAATTGTCTGTGCGCCAGAATGAGCGTTTCTTTGGTCTACATAAAAGCGAAGCTTTGCAGCAGAAGGAAGCAGGCGATCTTTTCCCTGAATATTATGTGCTCCGTGTCAATGACTTCGACAAAGTGGCGACAACTCCACTCGATGAATGGATAGAATTTCTGAAGACTGGTTCGATAGCTCCTGAAGCAACAGCGCCAGGATTGAGTGAGGCACGCGAATGTCTGCGTGTAGATTCTTTGAGTATAGCCGAACGTAACGATTACGAGCGGCATATGGAGTCGCTTCGTTATCAGCGTAGTGTGCTCGATACAAGTCGCGACGAAGGCTATGAGGAAGGTCGTGCTGCGGGACTTGCTGCGGGACTTGCTGCGGGGCGTGAAAAAGGTCGTGAAGAAGGTCGTGAAGAAGGACGTGAAGAAGGACGTGAAGAAGGACGTGAAGAAGGTCGTGAAGAGGGTATCGCTATAGGAATTGACAAGCGCAATATTGAGATTGCAAGAGGAATGCTTGCTGCTAAAATACCATTGTCGCAAATTTCACAGATAACAGGACTTTCAGAGGACAAAATCAAGGAATTGTTATAACCATT
>DAIOXG010000311.1:0-3695 GCA_036758085.1 Prevotella sp.
CCGAGGTCCTGGAATACACGGCAGCACCGGTGTTTATGGACAACAATGCCAAATGCCGCCACCAGTGGCTGATAGAATTCTCGAAAGAACCGGCAGACTTGAACCAGTTTGCCACGCTGCTCGACAACAAGCTTCAGGAGATTAACAGCGACTACGAAGCTAAACGCTACAAGAACATTACGCTGCAACATCTCGAAATTGTAAAGGCTCGCCATAATCTGTTCAACGACTGGCTGAAGTCGAAGGGAAAACTCGGCGGACAGCATAAAGTGCCGCGACTCAGCAACAGCCGTAAGAATATTGACGAAATGTTGAAGATGAACTGATAGAATATATGACAAAAAAGACGACAAAGTATTTTGCCTGGGGACTTATTTTCTCCCTGGTTGCCGTTCTTGCCTCTTGCGCAAAGATGGGACAGCCCGACGGCGGATGGTATGACGAGACACCGCCGCAGATAGTGGGCTGCTCGCCTGCCGACAAGGGCGTAAACGTGAGGTCAAAGAAAATAGCCATATATTTCGACGAGTTCATACAGGTTGACAACCCAACGGAAAAGGTTGTCGTATCGCCGCCACAGTTGGAAACGCCGGAGATAAAAGGCGCCGGAAAGAAAATCATCGTCGAACTGAAGGATTCGCTCAAGGAGAACACCACCTACACGGTAGACTTCTCTGATGCCATCTCCGACAACAACGAGGGCAACCCGCTCGGAAACTTTACCTACAGCTTCTCCACTGCCGACCATATCGATACACTCGAAGTGTCGGGAAATGTGGTCAATGCCGAAAATCTGGAACCGCTGAAGGGAATTCTCGTCGGACTGTATGCCCTCGACAGCAATTTCTCTACCGACGGAAGCAGATGGCAACTGAGCGCAAAGGACGACAAGGGGCGGTTTATCGACCCGTTCATCAACAAACCGCTGTTGCGCGTCTCCCGAACCGACAGTCGCGGACACTTTATCGTGCGCGGCATAGCTCCGGGCAAATACCGTATAGTGGCGCTGCAGGATGCCGACGGCAACTACTGCTTCAACCAGAAGAGCGAGATGATTGCCTTCAACCACGATGTGATAGACCCCCACTTTACCGCAGCCACTCGCCAGGACACCATCTGGCGCGACTCTCTGCATATCGACTCGATACGCAGCGTGGGATATACACGCTTTATTCCTGACGATATCGTGCTGAAGGCATTCACGGAAACACAGACCGACCGCTTCTTCCTGAAAACGGAGCGCAAGGACCCGCGCTTCTTCACACTCTTCTTCAGCGGCGGCGACAAGAATCTGCCGGAGGTAAAGGGACTGAACTTCAACAGCGACAATGCCTTCATAGTGGAACACTCTCTGAAGAACGACACCGTAAACTATTGGTTGCGCGACACCTCGCTCGTCAACCAAGACACGCTGACGGTAAGTCTTACGTATATGGCAACCGATACGCTCGGCAATCTCGTGAGCAATACCGATACACTCGACATCCTCCCGAAAGTGTCTTACGAGAAGAGATTGAAAGACAAGGCACGCAAGTATGAAGAGTGGAAAAAGAAACAAGACAAGGCTAAGAAACGCGGCAAGGAATACGAAACCGAAATGCCGGCAGAGCTGCTCGAACCGAAATACAGCGTGATGTCGCAACCGGACCCCGACAAGAACATCTTCATCGACATGCCTACGCCGATTGCCCGCATCGACACGTCGATGATACATCTCTATGCCAAGCACGACACCCTCTGGTATAAGTCGAAATTCCTCTTCCGCAAGGTGAAAGACGTGGCGAGGAGATACGAAATCGTTGGCGAATGGCGACCGGATGTAGAATACAGTCTGGAGATAGACTCCACGGCATTTACCGACATATACGGAGCCGTCAGCCCGGCATTCAAGCAGGGAATGAAAGTGAAATCGGAAGACGAATACAGTTCGCTGCTCATGACCATCGCCGGAATGGAAGACACGACGGTAGTGGCGCAGCTGCTCGACTCTTCAGACAAAGTGGTGAAGACCGTAACTGCCCGAAACGGCAATGCCGAATTCTTCTATGTCAACCCCGGAACATACTACATGCGCATGTTCATCGACTCCAACAAGAACGGCATTTGGGACACCGGCGACTATGCTGCCGACCGCCAGCCGGAGGAGACGTTCTATTATCCCGAAGCCATAGAGTGTAAGGCAAAATGGGACGTTACCCTCAACTGGAACCCAACGGCGCGCGATGCTGCCCACCAGAAACCTTATGCCATAACGAAGCAGAAGCCGGAGAAGGACAAGACGATAAAGCGCCGAAATGCCGACAGGGCAAGGAAAATGGGCATTCCGCTGCCGAATCAATATTGACGAGAAAATTACCGTAAAAAAAAATAACGACGTATGAAAAGAAGAAAAATCCTTTTACTCATGTTCCTCGTGGTGAGCATGGCGATAAATGCCCAGTGCTCATTCCGTAACACGGCATTCAAAGGCGGAGAGTTCCTTTCGTATAACCTGTATTACAACTGGAAGTTTGTATGGGTAAAGGCTGGCACGGCGAGCATGTATACCGTAGAGAGCACATACAAGGGCAAACCGGCATACCGCAGCAGTCTGACGACAAGGGGAAACAACAAGGTCGACAACATGTTCGTTCTCCGCGACACACTGCTGTGCTACTCCACACGCAACCTGGAGCCTCTGTATTTCCGCAAGGGAGCACGCGAGGGCAAGCGATATACCGTAGACGAAGTGTTCTATTCCTACCCTGGCGGCAAGCCTCATCTGCGCCTACACCGCCAGCAGAACGACGGATCGCATCTGTGGAAGAACCTCAATCCGCAGAGTTGCGTCTTCGACATGCTCAACATCTTCCTTCGTGCACGCTCGTTCAGTTCGGCAAACTGGAAGAAGGGACACACGGTAGATTTCCCCATTGCCGACGGAAAGAATACCAGTCCGGCACGTCTCCGCTTCAACGGCACAACGAAGATAAAGGCTGACAACGGCAAGAAATACCGTTGTGCGGAACTGTCATACCTGGAGTATGAAGACAAGAAATGGAAGGAGATAGTAAGATTCTACGTTACCGACGACCAGAACCATATTCCGATACGTCTCGACATGTTCCTGCGTTTCGGCAGTGCAAAGGCATTCCTGACGAGCATGAAGGGAGTGAGAAACCCGGTTACGTCGCTCACCAAATAGTTACGGGCTATATCAGCTTTACGGCTCGTTTTCAAAAAAAATTTTTTTTCGTGATTTTACCCTCACACCCTCACACCTTATCATAACATGCAGATACACAGACGGATAAAGTGTGAGGGATAGTGTGAGGGTAGAATTTTCTACCCTCACACACTCTATTCATGTCATTTATATAAAAACGCCATACTCTCCGTAAGTGCCAAAAAAAGTATACCTATCATGCACCTTTAGTATCCCTACCAAATACTCGGAGCGTTTGGGCTAAACACTCGAAGCGTTTGGGCTAAACACCTGGAGCGTTTGGGCTAAACACACCGTTCTAACATGTAAAAACTCTGCTGCCAAAGCTATGCTTCGGTGCGCGTGCAGATGAATTATATGGATTGTGGAATCTTGTCTGATGGAAAATCCGTTTGTCAAGTTTCAAACGGGCAAAAAAAAATAGAGGACGACATGAATCACTCATACCGGCCTCCTGAAAACAATTCTTAATGAAATCTGTTGTGATAGT
>DAIOXG010000312.1:0-3687 GCA_036758085.1 Prevotella sp.
GCAGTTCTGCTTTTAAGTTCCGTACAGAACTCGATACCGTTCATTACCGGCATCATGACATCACAGATAATAATGTCGGGAACAACTTTCAGAGAGATATCAAGTCCTTCTTTTCCGTCGGCAGCTTCAAATACCGTATAGTCATTGTTGAATATTTCCTTTATATAGTCTCTGATATCATTGTTGTCGTCAATTATCAGTAGCGTAGGTTTGCCGTTGTCGCTGATAATCTTTTGCGTAGCATAACTGTTGCTTTCATTTTTAGCAGGCAATTCCGGGTCTTTGTCAATCAAGAGACATTCATTCGGTTTCTCATTTGTCGGTGTGTCGACTATGTCCTTTTGAATTCTCGGTATAATAATGCCAAAGTCTGAACCTATTCCTTTCTGGCTTTTTACAAAAGCATTACCGTTATGCAGCTCAGCATACGCCTTGACGATAGCAAGTCCGATACCTGTTCCGCCCGTAGAGTTGTTCGCCTGATAGAATCTGTCGAAGACTTTTTTCTGTTCCTTTTCCGACAGACCTTTTCCGGTGTCGCTTACAGTCAGCTGAATGCAATCATTAGGAGCATCCTTGAGTGAAACCGTAATGACACCTCCTGCATCGGTATATTTTATGGCATTGCTGACAAAATTAAAGACAATTCTGTTAATCTTGTCTTCATCGGCAGTAATTGTATCATGCCTAAAATCATCCATATTGAGAATGAGAGATACTTTTTTAGCTTCGGCAGAAGGGTAGAAGGCATCAATCCATTTGCTTAGTTCTTCTTTAATGTTGAAAGTCGATGGTTTCAGTTGCATATTGCCGCTTTGTATCTTTCTGAAGTCCATTATGTCATCAACGAGGCGTTTCATCGTAAAGGCACTGCGCTGCAGTGTTTTAAGCAATGCCATTGTTGGTTTGCTGATGTTCTTGTCTGTAAGGATTCTTTCGAGTGGGTCGATGATGAGAGTAAGAGGAGTTCTCAGTTCATGGCTGACATTGGTGAAAAACTCTATTCTTGACTGTGTAAGGCTTATCACTTCTCCGTTAAGTCGCTCAAGTTCGTCATTCTTACTCTTCAGTTGCATCGAAAGGATGTTCTTGGCATGATAGTTTTTGTACAGGAACATAGATGCAATGATTACGGAAAGCAGGAATATTCCGAGTAGCCAAAGAAAAAGAGTCTGCGTTTCATAGTGGCTTTCGTATTTATTTACCTGTTTGTGTAAATCTTCCAGGATACTCATTTGTCTGGCAGCATTCTTTGCAGCCATGAGAGTCAGTTCAGCATTATTCTTGGTGATAATAGTGGTGGCAAGATTATTGTTCTTGTCATATTTCTCCCCTTTTAGAATTTTCATGGCGAGTTTTATCACCTCATCGCCGCTTGTAGGATTCATGTATGATGCGTCCAGAATACCGTCGCATACCAGGTCGATGCCTTGTCCTCTGCCGGAAAGTCCGTCGATACCGGTGAACCTTATCTTATTGTCGGGATTAAGTTTCTTGGCAGCAAGATAAGCTCCGTATGCCATTCTGTCGTTATGGGCAAAGACATAGTCAATATCCTTAGTCTTTGCCAATATCCTCTCCATGGCTTTTACGGCGCTCGGTAATTCCCAGTTGCCAAATTCTTCGGCAGTGACAGTAACGTCTGGGAATTTATCCAAGGCAGCTTTAAATCCTCTATATCTCTCAATGGATGGAGAAGAGTCTTTAAGTCCCATAATCTCAGCAACTTTTCCTTTTCCATGAAGTTCATTGGCAATATACGTGCCGAGATCGTATCCCATCTTGTAGTTGTTGCTGCCGATAAAAGCACTGTAGCTGTTCGACTTTATTTTCCTGTCGTAGAGGATAACGGGAATTCCGCTATTGTATGCTTTCGTTACCGCCGGGTCAACGACATTTACCTGATTAGGGGAAATGACAAGCAAGTCAACGCCCATTTTGATGAAACTGTCGATTTGTTCTATTTGAGTTTGGCTGTTGTTGTTGGCGCATTTTATTATAACGTTGATAGAGTCGTTGATGTAGTCCATCATCTTTATCTCGTTGTTTAGTTTCGTGCGCCATGCATCATCCGAACATTGTGATACGGCAATAGTGTACACATGTTCCTTGTCAGAGCAATTATATGTGATAAATATTGTCGATACAATAGTAACAATACTAAGTATGAAATATATGAGATTTTTATTCTTTTCCATAGCCGGTTTTATTTATTTGTGGAGTTTCAACAGTAGATATGCTTTCCTATATTATAATAAGGCCATACTGTCTGCAAAGATATAAGAAAAAAATCATTTCTTTATGGAAAATCAAAAAAAATAATATCAGATAGAAAAAAAAGTAGAAATCGAAACCACCGTTTTTGTTTTTTTCCTAAATTTACAGCCGGGAAAACGATGTGTAACCTTTAAAACCTTTGTATTATGAAAATCGGAATTCCAAAAGAAATCAAGAACAATGAGAACAGAGTTGGTATGACACCTGCCGGAGTGGCAGAATTGGTGCGCCATGGACATTCAGTTGTCGTTCAGCATACGGCTGGCGATAATAGCGGTTTCAGCGATGAAATGTATGTCAAGGCTGGTGCGGAGATTCTTCCCGATATAGAGGCTGTTTACCGCGAGGCAGAGATGATAGTCAAGGTAAAGGAACCGATAAAGCCTGAATACAAACTGATACGCAAAGACCAGCTTGTGTTTACTTATTTCCATTTTGCTTGCGACAGAGAACTGACAGATGCAATGATAGACAGTGGGGCTGTGTGTCTGGCATACGAAACAGTCGAGACTTCAGACCACCGCTTGCCGTTGCTTATTCCGATGAGTGAAGTTGCCGGACGAATGGCAACGATTAATGGCGCTTATTATCTGCAAAAGACAAAGGGCGGACTCGGAAAGCTGATAAGTGGTGTGCCGGGAGTAGACAGAGCGAAAGTACTTGTACTTGGCGGAGGAACCGTAGGGGAGGCGGCTGCCCGTATGGCTGCCGGACTTGGTGCTGATGTGTGGATTACAGATATTTCATTGCCGAGGTTACGCCAATTGGAAATGGAATTGCCGATAAATGTACATACGCTGTACTCTACGGAGCATAATATCCGTGAACAACTTCCAGATACAGACATCGTTATCGGCAGTGTGCTCGTTCCGGGCGACAAGGCTCCGCATCTTATAACACGTGATATGCTGAAGATAATGCAACCGGGAACAGTGCTCGTGGATGTGGCGATAGACCAGGGCGGTTGCTTTGAGACATCTCACCCTACAACCCATTCTGACCCAGTGTATATGGTTGACGGAATACTTCATTATGCTGTTGCTAATATTCCGGGGGCTGTACCTCACACCTCAACGCTGGCATTGACAAATGCAACATTAAAATATGCCGTTGCCCTTGCCGACAAGGGGTGGAAAAAGGCATGTAGAGAAGACTCGGCTTTATACAAAGGACTGAATATCGTTAATGGTAAGGTCGTTTTCAAGGCTGTTGCCGATGTTTACGGAATGAAGTATGAAGAAATAAAATTGTAGAGTTATTGTGTAAATGATTTATACAGCCACACTTGGAGCTTGTTGGCTTGCAGCTCTTTGTGTGGCTTTCCTTCTTTTTCCCTTATATTGTATATATAAGGTAGGTGCCCTTTTTTCTCAGAAAGTATTATTTATTTCTTATTTTATCCTAAAAACT
>DAIOXG010000313.1:0-3668 GCA_036758085.1 Prevotella sp.
CCTTTTTTATGCAATAAATTCAAACTCGAAGTCTAAATCCGAAACTTGAGTAAATTACGAGGAAGTATCACCAATCCGTCACAGCTTGAATAACTACAGTGTGTACGGACTGTTTCTCAGAGATGATGCAACGGTCGATTTGGATTACGGGTGCGGCAGGTACGATTATAAGAAATGAACGCTCATGTGTGTTGGTCCCGGACAGATTGGAGGAAAAGAAGACAATGGGGAACGGGTGTCAATAACAGGCTGGGCACTGCTGTTCCATCCAGATTTGCTGCACAATACTCACTTAGAAAAAAACATCAAAAACTACTCTTTCTTCGATTACCGTGTGAACGAGGCACTGCACATGACGGAAGAAGAACATGATCTGTTCGTTTCACTTATGAGACAAATTCAGGATGAACTTCAAAAACACCACGATGATATCCAAAATAAAATCATCGTAGGGTATATCGAGTTGATGCTGAACTTCTGTCTGCGTTTTCATAACAGACAATTTATTACCAGAAAATTGGAAAACTCGGATGTACTGATGAAGTTCAACACTCTGTTGCACGATTATTTCGATGAGAAACGGCAGTTAACATTCGGTTTGCCCACTGTGCAATACTGCGCCGACAAACTCTGCATGTCGCCCAACTATTTCGGTGACCTTATAAAAAAGACCACTGGCGACACGGCGAGCAACCATATCCGCCAATACGTTATCCAACAGTCTAAAAATGAGCTGGCAACGGGTGCTACCATTGCACAAGTGGCATATGGATTGGGATTTGAATATCCACAACATTTTAGTCGAATGTTCAAGAAAGAGACTGGGCAAAGCCCGAAAGAGTATTGCGAGAACATCAAGTTAGCCTTCTCGGTTTGAAAAAAAGTTTGTAATCTTATTGACGGCTTCCATCTTAGTTTCCATAACTACATCGGCATAGACTTGTGTAGAGTTTATGCTGGTATGTCCAAGCAACTTACCGACCGTGTATAGGTCGCTACCTGCCGCCAATGTCAGCGTAGCCATCGAGTGTCTTGCCGTATGGAAACTGATATTCTTTTCTATACCTGCGGCAGCAGCTATCTTTTTAAGGCATCTGTCGCAGGCGCTAAGGCAGGTCATGTCAAAGACTTTTTTCCCGGCTTGCAGCCGTTTCTATCCGGCAGCCATTTCAACGCAGACTGGTTCAATGGTATCGTTACCTGTTTCCCTGTCTTTTGCATGGATTGAATAGAAACAACCAGTCCACCATTGACCTGTTTTATATTTCGCCATATCAGTGCGGAAACATCACTGTACCGCAATCCGGTAAAGCAGCAAAACAGGAATGCCCGTTTGGTTGTCTCGTTGGTTGTCGGAGCCTCGATTAGCGCAAGAAGTTCCTCCCTCGTGAGATACTCCCTTTCTGACTGCTGTTTGGCTATCCGCTCGTGTCTGCCCAAAGCATAGAAAGGATTTTTATCCATCACTCCCTCTTTTACCGCAGCATTGAGCATGCGCACAAGTGTACTCTGGTGCAGATGCAGCGTGTGGAGCGACAATTCTTTGGGATTGTCGGGCGATTTGTTATTCCGGTAGGTGTTCTTCATGAAGTCAAGCAATCCGATAATAAACTTCTTGTCGATTTTAGACATCAGGAAGCGAGGCCTGCGGCGGTATTTCAAATACTCCTTTATTATATTGACACAAGAGCGGTAGTTACGGTACGTTGCCGGAGAATAGGACAGATTGCGTCTAATCCCTTCAATATGGCTGTCAAGCCAATCCGTAAAAATCCGTTTGGGCAGCTGTTTTGAATTGCCGTTGTCTGCATCCGTTTCGTCCTCGTCAATGCCGAGCATCCGCTTTGACTTTATTTCATTCGCCTTTGCCATAGCCGCCTTGTTGAGCCGCCTTGCATCGGGCACATCGTCCGGCACAAGAAACAGGTTAAGGTACTCGCTCCATCTTTTACCCTTTTCATAGAAATCAAGATATATAGAGCGGCTTCCCGTTTTCAATGTCCGTGTCCTTATCGTTATTTTCATCTGTTTCCCTCCGTTTGCGGTTGTTTTGAAAAGAAGTCATCAACAAGATTAACCGTTTCCACTTTCTTTTGATCCACAATCTTTGCATAGATTGCGGTCGTATTCACATTGGCATGACCGAGCAACTTCGATGTCGTATATATGTCCGCACCGAGTGTCAGCAGCATGGTAGCTGCGGTATGCCGGCTGCAATGGTAGGTTATATGTTTGTTTATCTGTGCGTTCTGCATCCATTTCTCTATGTTCCGTTCAATGTTAGAAGTCCCGGTCGGTAATGTGAAAATCGGTTCTTCGGGATTCTCTTTGAGATTCAGGCAATCGACAGCCTCTTTTGATAACGGCACGTTTATCAGCTTTTGGGTCTTCTGCATCTTTATCCTTATATATAAGGTCTTTCCATCGGGGGCTTTGACAATCTTTCCCCATGTCAACGACCGCACATCGCTAAGGCGAAGCCCTGTGAAACAGGAGAACAGGAACGCACGTTTCACATCCTCATGAGGGCAGGGTGCAACCATTGCTGCTTTCATTTCCTCCAACGTGAGATATTCCCTCATGCTTTCGGTAGGTTGATACTTCTCCTTTGAACAGATGGACTTCAGCGGATTTGCCGACAGTATGCCGTCACGCACGGCTTTGTTCAGCGCACCGTTCAGAACTGCCTGATGGTGATGCGCCGCACCGTTACTGATGACACTGCCATCCTTACGCACCCCGTTCTTCGCATAGCGCAGAAAGTCGATGAAGCCACGGCAGAAATCCACATCCACGTTTGCCAAGACAATATCCGGGCAGTTGGCTTCTTTTAGATACGTTTCGATTTTCAGCCGCAGGTCACGTCTGCCTTTGAGGGTGGATGTAGAAAAACCGAATTTCTCCTGCTCATACTCCTTAAGGAAATCCACAAGCGTTATACACGACCGCTTCACCTTGTCCCACTGGCGTACACCGTGGTTCTGCAGTGCAAGGATGCGCTCGGCTTTGATTTTCTCGGCAACCTGCCTTGCATGGTTGTTCTGCTGACGGTCTATCGGTGTCGATTCGGGGACAAGGTACAATCCGAGAGATTCAACCTTGCGTACCCCTTTTACATAGACATCAAGATACAGGCTCATGTTTCCGTTAGCCAGTTTGCGCTGACGGATGCGGACGGGTTCTTTCACCTTTTGTACTTTCTTCGGTCGTGCCATGATGTTTTCCTTTCCTTATATTTTTCTTTTCACAGGCAGATTTACCCCTGTTTTCACGCTGCAAAATTACCAAATTTTTCTGTATCACGCAACAAACATGCAACAAAATATCGTTAAAACCGTTGTTTGATATGCTTTCTTGGATAAAATCGGAAAAGTAATTAAATCACTAATATACAATATATTCTACCGCTTTTATTTCTTTTTATACGATTATTCTTTCCTTATAATAAGCCTATACTTCGTGGGCTTTTATGTTCTGTTACTCTTGGATATAGTGCTCTGTATTCAGGTGGAGAACCTTACAGCCATTACCGAAAGTGAACAGACGATGGCAGCATATCTGCAGAACTCGTTCTTCTCTGCCGGTTATCTGATGGCGGCAAGCATTGTGGCACTGAAATGTCTGAACCTCGTTCCAGACCTTGCTGCATGGATGATTCCAGAAGGAGA
>DAIOXG010000314.1:0-3664 GCA_036758085.1 Prevotella sp.
TTTTCACACCCCCTATGAAATTTTTTCACACCCTGTGAAGTTTTTTCACACCCCCTCTCTGCCTGATAGGACACTCTTTTTTCGTTGTTATTAAGAATTAGTTCCGTTTTGCTAATCAGCTTTGCTTCCACAAGCTGATTAAGAATCGTCATGACTGTTCGCCGTGTGCACCCTGCCCAATCTGCAAGGTATTGTGCTGATCCAGTGAACTCACCTTGCTTGTTCTGCGAGAACCCGTAGATAATCGCATAGACGATAAGCTCATTTCCTGATAGCTTCAGGTCTGTTCTCATCCACCCTTGAATTGTGATGTAATTCCCATCGTTAATCATATCCACCTCCTAGAAAGGCAAATCATCGTCCACTCCGATAAATGCGTCCGTTACACTTTCGCTTCTCTGTTCTTCCCGGTGTCCGTCGCTGTTCGGCTTTGTCAGGAACTCAACTCTGTTTGCGACAACATCTGTTGTGTAAACCTTCTTTCCGTCCTTGCCATCGTAGCTACCAGTCTGAATTCTTCCGTCAACCGCAACCATGCTTCCCTTCTTCAGGTACTTGTTGCAGTTCTCCGCGTTCTTCCCGAATGCGATAATGCGAATCCAATCTGTACCCTCCGTCGGTCTATCCACAGCCATTGTGAACTTGCATATAGCCGTGTCCTTATGTGCTCCACCGTATGTCAGTTCAGGGTCTCTCCCAAGCCGACCAATCTCAATTACTTTGTTCATGCTTCTCTCCTTCCAGTAAATAATTAATTTCTTCTCTCGACATCGTTTCAATGCCTTGAGCTTTGCAATCAAGAACGACTTCATCAATCAATCTTGACATTGACTTTGTATCGTATTCGGAAGTTCCGTAATACGCTTTCAAGTTGTGGTAGCCTTGCGTCCTTCGGCATGGTCCAATATCATCAACGAACCATGCTATACCGTGACTGCTCCACACCTTCGAGAAGGCATCTAACGCGTCCTCTCGCACGGGGATTACATAATATTGACCGAATCCCCTTACGTAGTATTTGTATAGCTCTATGGGACTATTTTCGACCTTGAAAGCCAATTCCTTTAACAGCACCCACATATAAGCGTTTGCGTCCAGTGACCTTTTCTTCTTTCGCCGCTTGATAGACACCGTGTATTCCGCTTCAGAATCTACCTTCCCGGCTTCATCTATGATTCTCTGAATCTCCGCAGCTTCCTTCATGTCACACTCAATCGTTAGTTGTGCGCTCCACAGTGTCGTCTGAAGATTCAGATTCTTTATCCGCATAGTTCCTTCCGAAAACCTCCACAAAATTTGTGTTCGGATACGCTTCTTCAAAGCGTACCTGCGCCCATGCCTTAAGCCTATCGTTTAATTCTCTGTTGTGATGTACTCCGTGCGGCGGCTCATTGTGGTGAGCGTGGCACAAGTAAACCATCATTCCGTAGGCGGTACTGTTCTTCCGATTAGCACCGCCGAATATATGATGTTCTTCCGTATTCGGATTCCCACAGAACAGGCATCCGGATTCGCGATCCTGTAATATCGACTTCATCAAGCGTTCGCCTTGTCGATTTTGCTGTTCAGAACCTTGCTTGCGTGAACATAATCCGCTTTTGTCATGTCCGAAATCTTCTCGACTTTGTAGTACTTCAGGAACTTCTCAGTATCCGTTCCCAGCTCTTCCATCATCTGTTCAAGCACTCTGCACTCAGACTTTGAAATCGGCTGCATTGCCTTCTGATTTTCCTTTGCGTTCAGGACTTCTTCTGCACTGGCGATGGAAGTGTCGATTCCGATACCGCAGAATCCAAGCGCTCTTCCAACCGCCGATGTTTCACAGTTCTCAATGTATGAAGTTTTGTTGATGAAGGAAGACCCTTCCTTCTCGTAGGCAAGACCCGTTCCGAGAAGAACGCTATTCCCTTCATCGTCTTTAGTCCATGCCTCCGCTCTGATAACACACACACCATCTTCGAGGGAAACAATGTCTGTTTTGATGCTTCCCATCGGGTAAAGCTTTCGGAATGCGGTAACCCTCTGTGGAACCTCCGCGTAATCCTTCCCCTTAACATCGGTAGTCTTAAGCTCTGAATTAACCGCCTTAATCTGTTCATACGTGATAGCCATTCTCTTGCCTCCTTTACAAAACCATTCTCATCAACTCGCTATACAGCGCTCTGTTAACGTCCTCAATCGTTTCGGTGTCCTCGTAGTCCTCTTCCGTGACCACTTCTTCCCCGCAACAAGGGCAATAGTGGTAGGTTGCCCAGAATCTGACTCCGAAACAGTCCTCTCTCATTTCACCGTCTTCAGTGATATCCTCATCGGAGTAGAACGCTCCGCAGTTTTCACATTTGTATTTCATTTCTGTTCTCCCTGTGATAAAATCATCTTGATAGTTTTGATTAGTCCATGCTTCGGCATGGGCTTTTCGCTTTAGAAAGGGAATTCCGCCCACGCCTTCATGCCAACTGGATGCTGACCCTTCAGTTCCATGTCGTAAAAAGGGCATGTCCCCCACCCGTATTTCACGGTGTAGTCGTCTGTCGTGATGTGGTGAATTCCCAAATCAGGAGTCGCATAAGCGATAAGGAACTTCCCGTCATGCTTTGGGTTGTCACCGAAATTCCATGTAATATCCTTGTGAAGCTTCATCTTTCACACCTCCTATTCCATAGTCCCGTTTTCGATAAAATCCATTCTGTCGTTGTCTGCATACAGTCCAAACACCACCCAGGAAACAATCTTCTCGAACACCTTGTAAGCCTCCATCAGCTCGTCAAACGTTCTGCTAACGCTTCTCCCGTTCTTGTCGTTATACGCTCTCACCGCATACTTGCTACCGACCTTGTTAATGCTGTAATGCACCTGTCTGCTGATATCATCAACGCTTGTAATCATGAAATCCATTCTACATACCTCCCCACAAAATCATTGCTACCATCATCAGTGTTCCAATTGTGCCTCCGATATACATTCCTACGGTGTCGCCGTTGTACTCATCAGCCGCTTCCTCTTCGAGGAACTTTTTAACCTTCAATCTGAAGCTCTTCATAACCTTTTTCCTTTCCTTTACGAAAATCATCAATATTGAGTCGAATACACTTCCCAACTCTGTAGTACGGGATTGAATCGCTCTCAATAAGTCGGTATACAGACACCGTGCTAATCCCCATGATTTCCGCGAACTCTGATACTTTCACAAACATCACAGCCTCCTTGCGTTTACTTTTCTTAGCCGTTTTGGCTAAAAAAAATTTTCTTCATTTCCGCCATTGTGCTGATATTAAGCAGTTCGCAAAGCGTACTAACTTCCTGAGACGTGAAAGCGAATACATTGTTTCTCTTAAGGCGAAACGCCTGATAAGTAATACCCATCGCTTTGCACAACTGGCTTTTCTTAAGTCCTGATTCTTTAATTTTCAAATTTAGAAGTTCAGTATTTACCATCAAGCACCTCCTTCCTTTTGACTACTTTTCACAGTCATATAATAGCATTTTGGCTAATATAAGTCAACGTATTTTTTCAATTTTTTGAAAATTATTGTTCACTTTTTTGCTATATGCTATTATTGCCAAAGGAGGTGGCATTATGAGTATTGAAACTATAGGGGATAGAGTAAAAAATAGAAGACTGGCAATGGATATGTCACAGGAGGGCTTGGCAAAAGCACTTGGG
>DAIOXG010000315.1:0-3654 GCA_036758085.1 Prevotella sp.
AAAGGGGAAAGCCCCCTCCAGCTCCCCCAAGGGTGGAGAGAGAAACAAAAGGGGATTGCAAATAGAGAGAGAAGGTAGAAGAAAGGAAATTCTACAATATAGAAATTAAAAATCAATTTAAGGTAAAATGAATGTATTAAAACAAAACATGAGACTCGTTCTCATGTCGTTGCTCTTCATGATATGTGGAGCAGCGTTTGCACAAACACAGGTGGTGTTTGAGGCTGGAGTGGATAAAGGAAAAGGAAATAATATTTTCAATTCAGGAAACTATTCCATAAAAAAAGACGGAGTTTCGTTTGGCGGTAGCTACTGCTGGTTGGCAACTAATCCATATGAGTTTAGAAGTATGGGAGCACAGACAATGACGGTTAACTCTACAGAAGCTGGTAAAAATATATCAAGCATTGAAATTGAAGGTAGTGATTTGAATAACGTAACTGGCGTTAATTCTGGTACATATACTGCATCTTCAAATAACAAAACCGCAACATGGACAGGTAATAGTAACAATGTTGTCTTCAATTACAATGTTAGGACTTTCACAGTCAAGAAAATCACCATTACCCTTGCTGAATCCGTTGCCACCACCCTATCCTTCGGCGATGGCGCCCAGCAGAGCTATACGGTTTACAGAAGCAAGGAGAATGCCTTTAGCGGTCTGACAGCTACAGTTACCGAGAACAAAGGCAATACTGTTGTTGCAGATGCTGCCGTGAAGTATTCAAGCAACAATGCTGAAGCTGTTTCTGTAGACGAAACAACTGGTGCTCTGACATACAACGCTCCTGGCGAGGCTACCATCACTGCCTCTTACGCTGGTGTAGACGGAGTGTATGATGCAGCACAGAGCATTTCATACAATGTTGTTTACAAAAAGATTCCTACTACCCTTTCTTTCAGCGATGATCTCAGCAACACTGTTGTTGTTTATAAAGGAGAAGAGAATGCATTCACAAATGGCTACAACATTTACGCTGACCTTAAAGAGACTCTCGACAATACTTATCTGCACACCGGCATCAAGTATTCAAGCTCCGACGATAATATCGTTGCCGTTGACGAGAATACCGGTATGCTGACTTTCAAGAAGGCTGGCGCTGAGGTTACAATTACTGCCTCTTATGCCGGAACCGACGTGTATGAGGCTACACCAGACGCTTCTTATAAAATAAAATACTCTCTCGCTACCACAGCTCTCTCTTTCGGTGAGGACGCACAGGAGAACTATACCGTTTTCCGCGGACAGGAGAAGAACTTCACTGCTCTGAAGGCTACTCTGACAGACGACAGAACAGACGAGGCGATTGAAGGAAACGTGAAGTATTCAAGCAACAACGCAGATGTAGTAAGCGTAGACGAGACAACAGGTGCCTTGACATTCGGCAACGTAGGTACTGCCACCATCACAGCATCTTTCGACGGTGTTGAGGGCGCTTACGAACCGGCTGAGTCTATCTCTTATACCATCGACTACAAGAAGAACTCACTGGAATTGGCTTTCTCTAAGTCTCTTGATGTAATCTATGCAGACAACAAGGATTCTTACGAGATGCCTTCACTTGACATAACTTCTACCGTTGATACAGAAGACTTGGCAATAAATTACGAATCATCAAACGCTGATGTTGCTACAGTAGACGGGAAAGGCCTTATCACTCTCGTTGGCAACGGTGAGGCTACAATCACAGCTTCTGTAAAAGACAACGATATGCTTGAGGATGCAACAGCAACTTACACAGTACGTGTGGCTGACCCTGATAATATCTTCTATGAATCATTCGACAACGTAGAGGGCAAGGGCGGCAACGACGGTACTTGGGAAGCTGGCGACGGCGATACTTTCAACAGTGCACTTTGCGACAACGAGGGATGGTATGAGAAGTCTACTACTGGCGGAACGCTCCAGACTGTACTCCCTGGCGACAAGTGTTTGAATATCTTCGGTCAGGCTGCACTTATCTCTGGTAATTTAAAAAATCTGAACAGTACTGCTCTCCTTACTTTCAAGGCTGGTGCTGCCGTGAAGAACAACCCTGCTACTCCTTCATTGAAGATTACAGTGGTAGACGGCAACAAGAACATCGTGGAGCAGTCTGTTGAACTTCCTGTTGGCGAGTTCAAGGAGTATTCTATCGTTATCCCTAACGGAACACCTAACACTCGTCTTGAATTCTTCGGCAATGAGGCTTGTTTCTGGATTGGTCCGGTAAACTACAACATCTTCATCGACGACGTAAAAGTAGTACGCCTCGTTCCTGTCTCTGAATCTGCCGACAACACAGCTATCCTTGCTGCCAACAACGGCAACAACGTGAACGTGAAACTCGACCGCAAACTCTCTAACGAGTATTGGAACACCATTTGCTTCCCATTCAACCTGAGCACAGAGGAAGTAAACACACTCTTTGGCGAAGCAAGCCAGATTCGCGAGTTCAACCGCATGGAGAACAGCGAGATGGTATTCGTTGAGCCTAAGGAGAAGGCAATCGTTGCCGGCACTCCATATCTGTTCAAGCCAGAGAACAACATCGACAACTCTCTCTTCTTCCGCACTACCATAGACAACAGCAACAACGCTGCCGCTTATGCTGATGCAGAGGGCAAAGAATATAAGTTCGTGGGCGTTACAAGTCCTACAGCTCTTCAGGCTACCGACATCTTCATCGGCACCGACAACAGCCTCTACTATCCGGATATGGAGACAGAGGGAGCAAACATCATCAACGGTATGCGCGCTTATATCCAGTTGCCTGAGGGTACAGATGCCAAGACATTTGCTATCAATACCAATGGCGTTGCAACAACTATCAGCAACATCAATAATACAAACGATAGCAACAACATGGTATACACCATCGGCGGACAGAAGATTGGCAAATACAACGGAAACCTGCCAAAGGGCATCTACGTAATGAACGGCAAGAAGTTCGTTGTGAAATAACAGTATCATACAAGACTAAAAAATAAGGAAACATGAAAAAAGGCTATATATGTCCATCCGTATGTATCGTCAAGATTCAAGGAGGCGATTTGCTTGAGGGATTCAAGGCATCCGGAACAAAAGTCATAATACCGACAAACGGAAATATAAACAAAGGCAATGCCACTATGGCTGCGTCAAAATACAATTATAATCTGTGGGATTATGACGACGAAGACTTTGAAGATTTCGAAGACAAAGAGGATGACAAGAAAAAGAAATAGCCCCACTATCTGAATATAAAACGACACACATCTATAACGTCGCCGGTTGCTCCCCTAAAAGAGCACCGGCGACATTTTTTATTTCCGACATACAAAGCCACACACCATAAAAGTACTGAGAAACGGAAGAGAAAAAGCTCCCGTTGGGGAATATTTGTTGATATTATGGTGGAAATAATTCAAATTAGATTAAAAAAGACCTTACAACGACACAACCTTTAAAAGAAAACATTACCTTTGCATACAGATAAGCAGTACATCAGAAACAGATGTGCATCTTTACCTAAATGCGAAAAACATTTATACAAAAACATTTAATATAACTATGGTAAGTAATAACATTCCACAGGTCAAGCTCGGCATCATCGCCGTTAGCCGTGACTGCTTCCCTATCGCACTGTCTACACAGCGTCGAGAGAACATCGTAAAAGAATATAAAGGCGAAAT
>DAIOXG010000316.1:0-3645 GCA_036758085.1 Prevotella sp.
CCGGAATGAACAATTACAAAAGAGCTGCTATTGCCGCAAACCTTAGTGTATGGGCCCAGCAGTACACGGCAGTATGCAGAGCGTGGATGACCATTAGCCCGAAGTATTTCTTTCTGCGGAGTCCTAAAGACACGGTGCTTCCACCGAAGATTCAGTCGAAAAAACGGAACGCTCTGATTGAAGAAATGAACAAGTATTGCCCTATCACGTGGTGGAAGTTCCAAGGCAACCATGAACTGAACTTCTCTCGCTCGTCGGAGGATATTATCATGAACAAGAAGTCTATTCGTGATAAGCTCGCCATGGGCGTTTATGAAGCGGCAGACCTTAGAACATGGCTCCACATTTGGAAAGCTGTAAAGGCAGAAACAAGGGCAACACGGAAAGACTTGAAACCCGGCAGTGAAGAATTCCTTAAGTACTGCGGTGAACGTGCGGCATACATTTTCGACTACACACAGACGGTAGATTCTCCACTTCACAGAGCACAGATTATGCGTGACAAGAACGTTATTGCCAAATCTGTTTCCTCGTTTAAAGCGGAGCCTTTAAAGACGTTCAACATCTTTAGAGACGCTTTAATCGAAGCAAGCCGTTACAAGAAGGAAGGGAAAAAGTTGAAAGCCGCTAAAGCAGTCACGAAGATGGCGACGGTTCTCACAATCAATTCCTTTGCGGCGGCATTTGCAAAGACTCTCATTCAGGCAATGAGAAAAACGGATAAGGCGAAAGATGAAGGTGAACCTATCACCTATCTTGCGGCATTCAAAGAACTGTTTGGCGATAACTTCTGGTCAAATGAAAACCCAATTCGGCAGATTCCGGGATTCGAAGAGTTGTTGGGCGTATTCAATACGACACTTGACCTTCTCAGTGGAGAGGAAGTTGATTATTTCAGTTTAATGTCACAGAGCAACATTACTTCTGATTGGCTGTATTCCATCAATAAAGCGCTCTATAAGTACAACAAGAAGAAAGCGGATAACGACTTGTCAATCGGTGACAGTGTGGATTTCCTGAACACGATTCTCGCATTTGCTGGATTCGGTTTTGCAAATGCGAAACGAGACGTTGGAGCAATAACCAACGCTCTCGGATTACCTGATCCGTTCGCTGTTTTCGCGGACGCTGCGGAGGATCGCGTGGATGTATTCGCAAAGAAGTACAAGGAAATGGGCGGCTCAGTTCCTGGGGAGCCTAACGCCGTGGAGAAAAAGCTCGGTGGAGTTGCGGAAAAGGCGGCTAAATCAAACTCACTTTTCGGAAAGCTCAAGAGCGCCTACGAAAAACTCTCGACCTCAGAGGATACAGACGACTATGGTTTTTGGGACGATGAAGGACTCGGAGGAAGAACTATTAAGGCTCTTTTCAGAGTCAAGGAAGGTTCGAAGCTCGATGATAGGCTCGATTCTTTGGGCTTCACGAGAGACAAGAAGGAACGTGAAAAGGCGGCTTTCGATGCCGACGTTGAAAAAGCTCTCGCAAAAGCTCAGGGCAAGAAGGGTGAGTACCGTGAAGAGGCGGTGGTTAACTATATCAAGAAGGACTGGAAGAAGCATCTTAAAGAAGGAACAATCTCTATCACAGATTGGTACAAGGATTGTGAGCGTAGAAAAAAACTGATGAAGGCTTGCGGAGTCTCGAAAGAAACTCGGGAAAAATTCAATGAGGCAATCATAAGCGAAACTCGTACGAGATACCATAAAGACATTGAAAAATGGGATAAAAAGGCATTTTCTCGCATGGACGAGTACACGAACTACCTCGCCGAACAGGGCTGGTCTAAAGAGGACATTTCCCGGAAGATGATTGAGAACTCAGACACGGCACGTGAGTTTAAACAGGCGTGCAAGGTTGAGAATGCGGAAGGTGCGGCGAAGTCACTAGCAAAACTGATGGACGCAGGCATTACCAAAGAGGATATCAATTATCTGTATGAGAATCGGAATCGTGTGAAGATTGGTAAGGATTCGAAGTACTACAAGGAAGCTCAGGCACTTGGACTTGATGAAGAAGGTAAAGGTAAGTCAACCGGAAAGTACATCTACCCGGCACACGGAACAATTACTTCCTATTTCGGCTACAGAAATGCGCCCACTGCGGGTGCTTCCTCGAATCACCCGGCAATCGACATTGCCGTTCCTGAAGGTACAAGGGTTAGTGCTTCCGATGGCGGTACGGTTGTAGCGACCGGTTGGTCGGGCGGCTATGGAAACATCGTTCAGATTGACCATGGAAACGGAGTAGTCACTCAGTACAGCCACTTGTCTAAAGTCGGTGTAAGGAGGGGTCAGAAGGTTGCACGGGGTCAGGAAGTCGCCCGGTCAGGAAATACGGGAGTCTCCACTGGTCCACACCTTGACTTTAAGATGATGATTAACGGAGAACCCGTTGACCCACTGAAACATCTTACAAAGTAGGTGAGCGACATGACCAACGATGTAATATGGACGAAAATAGTACTGGAACGGTTCATCGAACAGGCGAACTTGTCCGAAGATGAAGAAATTGTAATGCGTACACGTGCGGCTGGTTGGAGCAGAACAAAGCAAGCCATGGAGCTGAACTTGTCTGTTTCAACGATTGATAGAATTATCAGTAGGCTTAAACGAAAGTACGACGAAGTACAAGCATATGACCCAATATTGCCTCCTAGGCAACGAGGGGTTTACAGGTAAAAATGTGATAGGAAGACGACGGTTAATCGAAAGGTTGACCGTCGTTTTTCTTATTACAATTTGGGCAAGGAGGAATACTACCATGTACGGATTTTATCAGCCTTATGGGGGCAATGAACAGCTTGTGAGGGTAACTGGTCTTGATGGCGCTAAAGCGTATCAAATGCGCCCGAACAGCGTTGTTGCACTATTCGATGGTGCAGAGGACATATTCTATCTCAAGTCAACCGATGGTGCGGGATTCCCAACAATTCGAATCTTCCGATTTGAAGAGGTTACGTCCACACCGAATGTTTCACAGGAGTACATCACAAAGGCAGAGTTCGAACAATTCAAGGAGGAAGTCTTAAATGGGAAGCAGTATATTCAGGAATCAGAACAATAATCAGTTAGGCGATCTAGCGAATCGTGCAAAAGCTATGATGAACGATTCGAGACAAATGCAGAACGTGACGGGTATGTTATCGGGAAGGGGAGTGTCTGCGGAACAGATGGTGCGCTCTATCTGTAGGGAGCGAGGAATTGATGTAAACGAATTTATGAACAGCATTAAATAGCTAGTGAAACTTAGAATCGGCACAAAATGTATCGATTCTGACACGAAATGACACGTTTTGACACGATTAAGCACACATATTTAAAAAAACTACCCTATTTTTTTTTAAAACCACTTGCGCAAGTGAAATTTAGCGAAAGTTATTTTAATTTTTTCGAAATTATTTGACTTTCGCGGAAGTTAGTTAAATTTAGCGTCAATTAGTTTACTTATTCGGTCTATCCGAAGGAAGGAGAAGGAAATGGCAAACATGAGCTTGTCGGACATTGCCGCCGTGACAAAGGATAATGATGATTATTTTGGCAACGGTGGAATGTGGATTTTCGCACTGCTGATTCTCATGATGATGGGAGGCGGATTCCGGAAGGTGGAACCTATCAGCCAAATACAATAATTAGAATATTTGGTCAG
>DAIOXG010000317.1:0-3642 GCA_036758085.1 Prevotella sp.
CGTTTCGCTTTCGATATGGGTGCTGTCGTGCTTGCAAACTCTTTCCGCTTTGCAAATGTTGTCCGCCCAAGTGTATTTTACTTCGCCATAGTCGTGACCGAGTTTATCACCATACTCAAGACCACAAACAGAGCAAACTGCTTTATTTTCGCAGGTTGCCGTTCCACCCGAGTGATCTGCTTTGTCCAAAATCACCGAGCAACCGCTTTGCGTGCATTTGTGATAGTGATACGTTCCGTCTGCCGAATTGTGCCATTCGCTGTCTGCCGTATGCTCATAATGTCCCGCAGGAGTGATTACAAAATCACACTTCGTGCATTTTACAGGGTTGGTTTCGTCAGCCTTTTCTCTGTCGGGTGTATGTGCTTCAAAGTTGAATTTGTTGTCGCAAGTCGAGCAAGTATCCCAGTGTCCCGAACTGTCTTTTCCGTTGTATTGCGTTGTATTATGCGGAGCAGTTCCACCGTATGTCGTTTTGCAAACTTCACAAACTGCTTTTGTTGTGCAAGTTGCCTTTCCGCCCGAGCAAGTGCCGTTTTCTTTATGACCGCTATCTCTCTTACAAGTGCGGGTATGTGTTCCGTCACCGTTGCTTACCCAAGCGTTCCAGTCGTGATTGTCGTTTGTATGAATAGTAAGGTCGGTGATTTCATTTCCGCTCTCGTCATAATGCCTGTTGCACCTATTACAATCTTTATGACCTTTTGTTCCAGTTGCCACGCAAGTTGCAGGAACTTCCTCTATCCACGCCCCAAAATCGTGAGCGTTCGGATTTACAGGAATTGTCAATTCCTCTACGGTTTTTTCGGTTTTGCTTTCGTCAAAATACTTGTTGCAAACCGAGCATTTGTAATGCGCTTCCATACCCGTTTGTTTGCAGGTAGGCTCTTGCTTTGGCACTAAATCACCGTATTCGTGCCCCGCAGGGATTTTTACTTGTTCTTCGGTAAGTTGATTAACTGCACCTGCGTCTGCAAACAAATCTCCGCAAACGTTACATTTGAAATGTTTTTTATTTCCGTCCGTCGTGCAAGTTTTCGGTGTTGCAGGGACAAGCGTTGTCGTGTGCGTATGGTCTATTATGGTTACCGGTATTTCTTTAAATATATAAGTGGCACCTTTGCTTCTTGCTTCAACCCCTATTGTTGTTGCCGTTTCATCAATTCCGACAGTCAAAACACCGTCTTGAGATATTTTTGTATTTTTGGAACTACTGTAATATACTTTCCACGTAACCGACTTGTCAAAATCGCCGTATCCATATACGGTTGCGGTAAATTGTCTTTGCCCACCCTTTGGAACGGAAGTGTTTTCAGGGGAAATAGTAGTAACCGCGGCTATTCTTCCGTTTTCACATACTTTTAACTCCTTAGACGATGTATTACTTTGTTCCCCTTCTGAACCTACATTTGTTGCTTTAAGGTTTATAGAAAAATACTTAACGCCGCCAGGGGCAAGTTCAACGCTTTCAGCCACAGTTCCCGTCAGATGACCGCTTTCCGAAAGAGCAAGTCCTTCCGGTAATACACTTGTATCGCAAGACCATTTGATAGGATTATCCGATGTGTTTGTACCCGTAGCGTAAAACTGAACGTCTACCGGTTTTCCTTTGATTATTTCAAGATTACCTCTACCATTAACTTTTGAATAACCATCGTTTATGACAGTCATTTCCATTTAAATTTTAGGGGGTGCGACTTCCTCTTTAATTGTTATGGTATATTGTTTCTCGTCAAATCCGAGGGAGTTTTCAACATGCACGGTAAAAGTAAAAGTTCCCGGTGTAGTAGGCGTTCCATCTATTGCGGCATGGACACCTACACGCTTGATTTCTAATCCGTCAGGTAACTTGTCTTTAGTAATGCTTACAGTAGAAAAATTTCCCGTATTATCAGTAAAATTTATCCACTGAAAATATAAAGAATTTACATAACCGTCCGGTAATTTGCCTTCCGTCGTTGTGATTTGCGGTTTGTCGGTTTCTTCGTAAACGTGCAACCACGCAAGGACGTTATCACTACCGAATTTATTTGAAACGGTAATACTTACACCAAAAGTACCAGCTTCCTCTGGCGTGCCTACGATTTCGCCTGTCGTCGGGTTTAGTGAAAGTCCTTTAGGAAATGCTCCATATCCTTCACCTGTTCTTGCAAAATAGGTGAATGGTCCATCTCCAGTCGCTTCAATTTTGTAGTTGCTACCGTCTTTCGCCTTGTATTCTACGCCCTTTAATGCATTAGGGAGATTTCCCATATTGCTTTCTCCGACACCAATACCGCCTGTTTTGACGATTGTCGGCGCCGTTCCATCTTCTACTGCCGCATATACTGTATTCGTCGGGCTTGCCTTTGCTATGCTAGGAATAAAGGCAAGGCACATTATAAGACCGAATAACAGTGCAAAAATTTTTGATTTGTTCGCCTTTTTGTGTTTCATAATAGTTAGTCTCCTTTCAATTTTAGAATATGTTCTGTGCCACATATGTGACTTAAAACCTTTTTAATATTGTGTGTTTGTATCTTGCATTTGATAGTTAGCTATTGTCATAAACTGCCATATCTTCAAAATCTTAATCTACTAAAATTATAATTTTTTATAGGCTAATCTGAATCGGCAACTCCGCAAATTTATATAACAAATTTTCTTGCTTAAAGTTTACAATAAATTTCTCAAAAATCAACTCTACCATCGTTCAATCGTTGGGGTAAACGTTCAATAGTTCCTATAATCGTTCATTTGTTAGGATAATCGTTCAATCGTTAACGTTTCAAATCTATAAATCCTTATATAAAAAGGACTGCAAAAGCCCTATGAATGGCTTTCCAATGTATCAAAGTTCGAGAGTTCGAACCAACGGTAGGAATTGAACCCTCGTAAAAACAAAAAAAGTTTGATGCATTTTACTGTATCAAACTAATGCTTCAATAATGGTGGAGCTGAAGGGGCTCGAACCCTCCACCTCTTCCATGCCATGGAAGCGCTCTTCCAGATGAGCTACAGCCCCAAAGGTTCTTTAATAGTATATTATTTTATCTTTAAATTAATCAATGTTTTTTAAAACTAATCTCTAAAATCATAAATAAAAATTGAATAAAAGTAAACTGAGTGGTAATTTAAAAGAATGATTGATTGGGTTAATACAGTTTCAATTTCTGTTTCAATGTCTTTAGATGCTTGTAGCGTTAATGCCGCTAACGGAATCAAAGAAGAAAACATAAAGCCAATTAAATTGGTTTTAATTTCCCTTTGTTTTGGAGTTGCTCAATTCTTAATGCCACTAATCGGTTATCTTGTGGGTTTATCATTCAAACAATACATTGAATCGTTTATTCCGTGGATTGCTTTTGGCTTGTTACTACTTTTATCCATCAAATCGTTAATAGATTGGATAAAAGAAATTAAGCAAAAAAATGAAGAAGAAGTAAAAAAAGAAAAAAGAATTAAAATAAGCGAAATATTAATTCAAACAGTAGCGACTTCTATTGACGCTTTATGTATTGGTTTCGTTTATATTGATTCGCCAATAACAGAAGCATTAATAATATTCGCTACAATAGGTCTTATTACTTGGGCTCTTAGTTTTTTAACTGGCTTCTTTTCAAAATATTTTTCTGCTGTTCGATTTTTTTAAATTCTCAGCGA
>DAIOXG010000318.1:0-3628 GCA_036758085.1 Prevotella sp.
GATTTTATGAATAAGCGTGTCAATATGAAAGATGGTATTGACATGGTAAGAGGGTCTGCATGTAATTTTTATGACGGAGTATCGCAGAAGGAAGTTGAGGATTTTTACAAGAATTCTAATAATCCAGAAGAGAAAGAACCTGTCTCTTCCGGATTGAATTCTACATTGAAAAAAATCGATGGAAAGGTCGTAGAGTGCGTTTGGTCTTTAGACGGCATGTATGGTAATGCTATTGAGCATATTGTATATTGGCTTGAAAAAGCTCGTGATGTGGCAGAAAATAAAGAGCAGGCTGATTATATTGACACCCTTATAAGATATTACAAAACAGGTGATTTGCGGGTTTTTAATGAATATTGTATCAAATGGGTAAAAGAACAGTCTGCTGACGTTGATTTTGTCAATGGTTTCATTGAGGTCTATGGTGATCCGCTTGGATTAAAAGGAACATGGGAGGGCATCGTAGAATACAAAGATTTTGTGGCAACAAAACGCACCAAGACGATCAGTGATAATGCACAGTGGTTTGAAGATCATTCACCCGTTGCTCCGCAGTTTAAGAAAGATAAGGTCAAGGGAGTGACGGCTCATGTCGTGAGAGCTGCCATGCTTGGCGGTGATGAATATCCGTCGACAGCAATAGGTATTAATTTGCCAAATGCAGACTGGATTAGAGCGGAGTATGGTAGTAAAAGTGTAACGATAAGTAATCTTATACATGCTTATAATGTTGCCGCACGGGGAAATGGCTTTAAAGAGGAATTTATCAACGATGATTCAATAATTGGTCTTATAGACAAATATGGGGATGTGTGTGATGATTTACATACAGATTTGCACGAATGTCTCGGACACGGAAGCGGAAAACTGCTTGACGGAGTATCTCCGGATGCCTTGAAGGCGTATGGAAGCACTATAGAGGAAGCAAGAGCTGATTTGTTCGGACTGTATTATATCGCAGATAAAAAACTTCTTGAACTTGGCCTTCTCAATGATGCTGATGCTTATAAGGCATCATACTATTTATATATAATGAATGGTTTGATGACACAGCTTGTAAGAATAAAGTTTGGTGATAAGATTGAAGAGGCTCATATGAGGAATAGGGCACTTATTGCAAATTGGTGCTATGAGAAAGGTAAGGATGATAATGTAATAGAGCTTTTAGTTGAAGACGGAAAGACGTTTGTCCGCATTAATGATTATGCAGCTCTCAGAAAGCTGTTCGCTATTCTTCTTGCTGAAATCCAAAGGATAAAAAGCGAAGGCGATTATGAGGCAGCCAAACGTATCGTAGAGGATTATGCCGTGAATATTGACAGTAAGCTGCACAAAGAAGTTCTTGAGCGTTATTCAAAACTTAATCTCGCGCCGTATAAGGGTTTTATAAATCCGGTATTAAAACCTATACTTGACGAAAAGGGCGAAATTATAGACGTAGATGTTGATTATACAGAGAAGTATGATGAACAGATGTTGAGATATAGTAGAGATTATGCTTCTCTTATATAAAACTTATACATGTTATTTTAGTATATGGCGATGCAAACAGACGAAATACAAGATATAGTAAAGTGTATTAAACGCAAATTCCCTTTGATGATGAATGGTGTGGCATCTTCATCAATGAGAGGAAAAGGGGTAGGAGGCTATTTAAATTGGGGCATTCAATTGCCTGCGCTAAAAGAATTGGCGGGTGAGTATGGAAAGAACTACGATCTTGCCATTGCTCTGTGGAAAGAGAATGTGAGAGAATGTAAAATCCTTGCTACACTGATTATGCCTTATGACAAGATGAAGGATGATCTAGTCTCTCTATGGATGGAACAGACAAATACACAGGAGATTGCGGAATACGCTACTTTTAATTTGTATCAGTATCTTGAAAATGCTTCATTGTATGCTTTCGTATGGATCGCATCAGATAATATAATAACACAGATATGTGGCTTTAATCTCTTTTCATGTCTTTTTAAAAGAGGACACGAACCGGAAGACAGGGATATTAATGAATTCATAGATCAGTCTATAGCCGCACTTTCGGATGACTCATTGCCTGTAAGGCATGCTGCAATGAATAGCTTAAACTGTTTTGCAGCTATAAGTGATATGCACGAGAAGGTGGTTGATCATGCCCTGAAAAAAAGAAATAGTACAAATTTTTGAAATTATACATACATAATAGAAAATAATGTAGTATTTTTGTCGGGTCTTTGGATTATAAGAATAAAAAGAAAATCTTAAAACGCATAAATAATGAATACAGGAAAAGTTGATGTCCTGCTCGGTTTGCAGTGGGGCGATGAAGGTAAAGGAAAGGTCGTTGATGTATTAACACCGAATTATGATGTCATCGCACGTTTCCAAGGTGGTCCGAATGCAGGGCATACGTTAGAGTTTGAAGGACAGAAATATGTATTGAGAAGTATTCCGTCCGGAATCTTTCAAGGTGGCAAAGTAAATATCATTGGTAACGGTGTTGTTCTTGCCCCGGATTTGTTCATGGCTGAAGCAAAGGAGTTGGAGAAGAGCGGGCATCCTCTTACACAGCGTTTGAAGATATCAAAGAAAGCCCATCTTATAATGCCTACACACCGTTTACTTGATGCTGCGTATGAGGCAAAGAAAGGAAAAAACAAAGTGGGTACAACAGGAAAGGGTATTGGACCGACCTATACAGATAAAGTTTCCCGCAACGGACTTAGAGTCGGTGATATTTTTGATAATTTCTCTGAGAAATATGCTCAGCACAAAGCTCGTCATGAAGAAATGCTGAAGGAGCTTGGCTATACAGACTACGACATCACTGATGTGGAAAAGACATGGATGGAAGGTGTTGAGTATTTGCGTCAGTTCGAAATTGTTGATTCTGAACATGAGATTAATAAAATCTTACGTTCAGGCAAGAATATTCTTTGTGAAGGTGCCCAGGGTACTATGCTCGATGTAGACTTCGGTAGCTATCCTTTTGTAACGTCGTCTAATACAATATGCGCAGGAGCTTGTTCCGGACTTGGCATTGGACCGAATAAAATCGGTGAGGTCTATGGTATAATGAAAGCTTATTGTACTCGTGTAGGTGCAGGACCTTTCCCGACAGAACTTTTTGATGAAACCGGTGCAAATATTAGAGCCCTTGGTCATGAGTATGGAGCTGTTACAGGCCGTGAACGCCGCTGTGGCTGGATTGACCTCGTCGCTTTGCGTTATGCTATTATGATTAACGGCGTTACTCAGCTTATTATGATGAAGAGTGATGTTCTTGATGGCTTTGATACAATCAAGGCGTGTGTGGCGTATAAAAAGAACGGTACTGAAACTCGCGACTTCCCATATGATATAGAGCATGGAATTGAACCTGTTTACAAGGAATTACCTGGATGGAAAACTGATATGACCAAATTTACAGATGAGAGTCAGTTCCCGAAGGCTTTCAAAGATTATATCGATTTCTTGGAAGCAGAACTTGAAACTCCTATAAAGATTATATCTATAGGTCCGGATCGTGAACAGACTATAGTAAGAAAATAACTGTGAAGATTATGAACAAACCATCAATACCAAAGGGAACCCGTGACTTTTCGCCTTTAGAAATGGCGAAACGCAATTATATATTTGACACTATTCG